>WGMD01000022.1 GCA_016125255.1 Planctomycetota bacterium
ATTCTCGTTTGGCACGCATCTTGCTTTACCTATTTCCATCGTTCTGCGCCTTTTTTTCTCTCCTCCGCCCGTGACACAGTCCTGCAACGGGAACTGACACGGGCTTTTTTACGCGCCCAACTCGAAAGCGCAGGGATCGCCATCCCCGAGCTTCCCCATGCGCGGAACCAATCTGGCGCATTGTGGCTCGCCAAGGTGTGCCGGATTGGAACACGGCTATCGGACGCAGCCGGCCGCATCAGCGATTTTCGCCCCAGAACGGCGATTCTCATTTGGCACGCATCTTGCTTTACCTATTTCCATCGTTCTGCGCCTTTTTTTCTCTCCTCCGCCCGCGAACCAGTCCTGCAACGGGAACTGACGCGGGCTTTTTTACGCGCGGAATTTCAATTTGGACCGCGCCGTTAGGCGAGTACTTCGCGCACGACATTGGCGGGGATGATGCCGGTGAGGCGCTGGTCGAGGCCCTGGAAGCGGTAGGTGAGTTTTTCGTGGTTGATGCCGAGGGTGTGAAGGATCGTGGCGGCCAGGTCGCGGACGTGGACGGGGTCCTGAGCGATCGAATAGGAAAAGTCGTCGGTCTGTCCGTGGGTGACGCCGCCTTTGACGCCGCCGCCGGCGAGCCAGACGGAGAAGCATTTGGCGTGGTGATCGCGGCCGTAGTTCTGTCGCGAGAGTCCGCCCTGCGAGTAGACGGTGCGGCCGAACTCGCCGCTCCAGACGACGAGCGTGTCGTCGAGCATGCCGCGCTGTTTCAGATCGGTGAGCAGTGCGTAGGTCGGCGCATCGGTCTCGCGGCAGAGATTGGGCAGCGTGCCGACGCAGTCGCCGTGCACATCCCATCCGCGCTTGTAGACCTGCGTGAACCGGACGCCGCGCTCGGCGAGTCGGCGGGCCATGAGGCAGTTGTAGGCGTAACTGCCGGGCTTCTTCGCCTCAGGACCGTATAGGTCCCATGTGCTCTGCGGCTCATCGGAAAAATCCGCCAGCTCCGGCACGCTCGTCTGCATGCGGAACGCCATCTCGTACTGGCTGATCCGCGCCTGCGTCTCCGGGTCGGCGGTCTGCTGATAGATTTGCTCATTGAGCGCATTGACGGCGTCGAGCATCGTGCGGCGCGTGTCGCGGCCCATGCCCGCCGGGTCCTTGAGGTACAGCACCGGATCGGCGCCGGAGCGCAGCATCACGCCGGCAAAACGCGACGAGAGAAATCCGCTGCTCCAGAGCCGAGCGTTGATCGGCTGAGGATTACCGACGGTGAAGTTGGAGTTGAGGACGACGAACGTGGGCAGATTGTCGTTCGTGCTGCCGAGCCCGTAAGCGAGCCACGAACCCATCGACGGTTTGCCCGGCGTCATGTTGCCCGTGTTCATGAGCAAGATTGCCGGCTCATGGTTGATCGCATCGGTATGCATCGAGCGGATCAGCGCCATGTCGTCCGACAACTTCGCCGTCTGCGGCAGCAGATTGGTCACCCATCGTCCGCACTGGCCGTACTGCTTGAAGCCCCATTGCGAAGGCGCGACGGGGAAGCGCGTCTGACCGGCGGTCATGCCCGTCGGCATCGCCGTCCCGCGCACGCTTTCGGGCAGGTCCTTGTCGAACCACTTGGCCAGGTCCGGCTTGTAGTCGAACATGTCCATCTGCGGCGGTCCGCCGGACATGAACAGGTAGATGACGCGCTTGGCCGTCGGCGGAAGATGCGGCGCCGCCAGCACGCCGCGATCGTGCATCAGAGCCGGTGCCCCCGCCGCTTCGCGCTCCAGCAGGGACGCGAGTCCCGCCCACGCCAGCACCTTGCCGCCGGCGCCCAGAAAATGACGACGCGTCGCCAGTTGGTGCCAGCGCGCCTTGAGTTCCGCCGGCACCGGCAGGTCCATCGGCGATGGGCCCAGGCCGTGATGATCTGAACATGACTGTGGTTTCATGGATAGGGCCTCACTTGTTGATCACTTCGTCGCTGTTCATCAAGGTCGTCGCCATCATCATCCACACCGCCTGCTCGATCTTTGCATCGCTCACGCGCGGCGCTTGGCGATACGCCATCACTTCGACAAGATGCCGGCCCGGATTGGCGGAGTTGGAGGTCTGAGTCACGCGGATGTAGCACGCCTTCCGCACCGGGAAAGTGCATGTGACGCCCGCTTCGGTGGAACGCTGCTTGTTGTCGCGCCGGTCGGCGGCCAGATCCCATGTCCTGCCGTCGAGCGATGTCTCGACCGTGAAGCCGTAATAACGATTGTCGCCGTAGTAGCCCACGACGACGACGCACCCGACGTCCGTCGGCTCCAACAGGTCCACCTGCCACCATGCTGTGTCCGCCTTCCGCGCATCCATCGACCAGAAGCGATTGGTGTCATCGCTCTGACCGTCGTTGGCCAGCGATGCCGGATGACCGGCGTCCTCCAGCGACGCGGTCGCCGGTTTGTTCGTGGTCAGACTCGGCGGCGGCGCCGCTTGCGGGTCGGTCGCGGCATGCGGTGATTCGCCGATCGATAACAGATCCATCGTCCGTGACGGGTCGGCGTTGAGCTGGTCGCGGAATTGCTCCAGTGCCGTCAGCAGCACATGGCGTCCCGTCTCATCGAAGGGCTTGGCCCGCAACATCCGCCCGAGGAAGTCGATGCGCTGGGCGTCCGTCGAGCCGCCTTCTTCGATCACGCGGGCGCCCAGCCGGCGCGCCGATTCCAGGAACTGCGGATCGTTCATCAATACCAGGGCCGCCAGCGGCGTGTTCGTCCGCTGCCGGCGTACGCAGGTCGAAGAGCGATCGGTCGCGTCGAACGCCTCCATGTTCGGCATCGGCGCCATGCGTTTCCAGAACGTGTACAAACTGCGGCGGTACAGATTCGCGCCATGCTCCTGTGTGTACTTGGCATTGCCATAGCTGCCGTCCCAGACGCCGGCGGGCTGATACGGCTTGACGCTCGGTCCGCCGACGCTCTCCACAAGCAGCCCCGAAGTCTGAAGCGCCATGTCGCGCAGCATCTCGCCGTCCATGCGAAAGCGCGGTCCGCGTGCGAGCAGACGATTGGTCGGATCGCGCTCGGTCAGTTGGGGCGTGGCATGAACCGACTGACGATACGTCGCCGACATCACCAGCATCTTGTAGAACCGCTTGACCTTCCAACCGTTTTCACGGAAGTCGACCGCCAGCCAGTCGAGCAATTTCGGATGCGACGGCCGTTCGCCGACGATGCCCAGATCCTCGCTGGTCTGGACGATCCCCGAGCCGAACACTTCCTGCCATATGCGATTGACCGTCACGCGCGCCGTCAGCGGGTTGTCCGGCGAGACGAGCCACTGGGCGAGCCCCAGTCGATTGTGCGGCGCCGCGGCGGGCATCGGCGGCAGAAAGTGCGGCGTGTCCGCTTCGACACGTTCGATCCGCGTGCCGAACGAACCGCGACGAAGCATATCCGCATACGCCAGCCCCGGCTTCTCGCGGCAGATGAGCGTCAGACTTCCGCCGCTCGATAGGCGCATCAACTCCGCGTCGATCGCCGGAAGCTGAGCCGCCAGCGCGATGCTCGGCTCGTCATACCGCTCGAAGTACACATCCTCGACGATCTGCCGCTGATCCGCCGTCCATTCAGCAAGGGGATGATGCGAGACAATCTCCGCCGCGACATCCTCCTTCGCGACCCGGTCGACTTCCTCGGGAGACAGCGCCCGCTTGTAGAAGCGGATGTCCTGGTACCCGGTCGCCTGCATGGGCTCCGCGTCGTGTCGCCGGCCCAGCCAGGTCGGGACGCTCGTGCGGATCGAACCGGTGAGATTGTCCTGATCAACCGCGAGCTTCTGCTCGACGCCGTTGACGAAAACCTTGACACCCGCCGCCTTGCCCGAGCCGTCGTAGGTGAACATCACATGCGACCATCTCCCGCGCGGAAGCGTCTCGTTGACGTTCGTCCCGCCGTTGGATCCCTCGGGCGGCATGAAGGGATTGCGGTACTCGGTGGTGCCGACGGTCTTGACGCTGATGGCGTCGGGCCAATCGTGAACAAGCTGCACGACAAGGGCGCCATCGGCGTAATACAGGTCCCATCCGCGGAACTTGGCGTCCGCATCCATTCGCGCGATCAGCGCGCCTTGTTTGGTGTTCCAATACCGGCCGCCGGGCACATTGCGCGGCTTGATCCATCCGCCGACGGAAAACGCCTGATCCTTCTCATAGTCGCCCGCTGGACTGAGGTTCACCTTCGTGTTCGTCTCGAAGCGGAACGTGGGCCAGAGATTCGTCTCCTCGCCCCAATGCGCTTCGGGGCCTTCGGTATGAAACGTCGGCGGATTGGCGTGCGGAGCCGTGTTGTGCAGCAGCGTGCGATCCGTGTCGCCGGGGCCGTAGTTTTCATCGAGAGGCAGACGCAGTTCCAGCCCGTCCGTGGACACGGCCTTTGGCCCGCTCTGCTTGAGCCACGCCGCGAGCAGTTCGTCGGCCTTCGCCCGGCGCGCCGCCATCTGCCGGAGTATCTCCGCCTTCTTCGTCAGCGCCGCGTTGTAGCCGTCACGATTCGCCGCCTTGGGAATGTAGATGCTTGGCGGCCAGTCGACGCGATCATCCGTCGATGCCTTCTCGGCGATGTTATTGAAGAACGCCGAGAGCGCATAGAAATCCTTCGTCGTCAGCGGATCGTATTTGTGGTCGTGACAGACGGCGCAGCCGGTGGTGAGCCCCAGGTACACCGCGCCGAGCATTTCCGTCCGCTCGCGCGCCAGATTGACGCGCAGCTCCTCGATGATCGTGCCGCCTTCGCCGGTGGCGATCCCGCAGCGGACCAGCCCCGTCGCCACCAGCTGGTCGACATTCGTCGGCGGCAGCAGGTCGCCGGCAAGCTGATCGATGGTGAACTGGTCATAGGGCATGTCGTCGTTGAACGCCCTGATGACCCAATCGCGGTACGGCCAGCGGCTCTGATAGGCATCGACGTGCAGCCCCTGCGTATCACCGAATCGCGCATAGTCCATCCAGTACCGCGCCCGGTGCTCCCCGTAGCGCGGCGAATCGAGCAGACGATCGACGACCTTCTCATACGCGTTGGGCGAGGGATCGACGACGAACGCATCGACTTCGTCCGGCGTCGGCAGCAGGCCGGTCAGATCGAGCGTGACGCGACGGATGAGATCGCGGCGGTCCGCTTCGGCGGCGGGCTTGAGCCCCTCGGCTTCGAGTTTGGCGAGGACGAATCGATCGATCGGATTGCGCCCCCATGCTTCGTCATGCACCGCCGGCAGCGCCGCCTTGACCGGCTTCTCAAAAGCCCAGTGATCGCGGAACTCCGCACCTTGCGCGACCCAGGCGCGGAGCGTGGCGATCTGCCTGGGCGAAAGCCGCTTGTCCGGATCCTGCGGCATGAGCTCATCGGGATCATGCGATTCGACGCGGCGCACCAGCTCGCTGTGATCGGGATCGCCGCTCAGGATGACTTTGACGCCGTTGTGCTCGTGGCTCAGCGCCGCTTCGCGCAGGTCCAGCCGAAGATGCGCCTTGCGGTGCGCGGTGTCGGGACCGTGACATGCGTAGCAGTAATTGGAAAGAATCGGCTGCACATCGTTGGCGTAGTCGATCTTCGGTGCAGCACCGGCCAAGACGGTCGACGTCGCCATGACAAGACACAGCAGTGCGGCGAACCGGCGGGTTGCTGTCTTCCGATGATGCATGAGAGGGCTCCGAATTCTGGCGGCGCCTGGCCGGGAACAATCAAGGCGGGTCGAAGATTGCGGCGGCGCCGGTTCGGATGATGGTCATTATACCATCGATCCGCGTCATTGCTGAATCCACCAGCAACCGATTTGGCCGTGGGCGATATCGGGATGACGTGTCTTATGGGTGTTATGCCCCAGAAGTCCTCAGCGCGGGGACGCTATGAGGCGTTGGGAATCGACAGGCCGTGGAGCCCAGATACGCAGAAATGCGCTCCGTCTCGGGTATTTTGGGTGGATGCGGGTGAACGGCGGCTGGCCGAAGACCTCCTTACCAAGCCATGCGTATTGAAGTCCGCCGGACTCGGCGTAGACGACGTCTGAGACGGCGGGCAACTTCAGTTGATTGTCGAGGGTCGGAACGAGCGTCGCCATGCCTTCATATTGATCCGCGATTCGCCTCCGGCGCATCAACGGACGCCGTTTGCCGCATGGCATTCGTGTTTGTCGCGATCGTGTTCAAAACGCCTGTCAGTCGCCTATTTGTGCAGTTTTTGTTGACTGCGTCGTTAGAATAGGGACGCATGGGCGTCGGATGGCGCATGGTTTGGATTTGTTTTGCGAGGTCGTGCATGACACGGATCGTTGGCCTCCTTTTGATCTTCGCGATGATTCGTCACGACGTCTGCCGTGCGGATGCGGCCGGACCTCTCCTGCATCCGGTCATCACGGGGGTCGAGCGGCTCGGCCCGGACGCCGCGCCAGAGGCGGGGCTGATTCTGCTCGGCGAGCTGAATTGCACCGCTTGCCATGATCCCGGGCCGCGTGCGGAGACGATCAGCATCAAACCGGCCCCCGACCTCTCGGCCGTGGGAACCCGCATTCGGCCTGACTATCTTGAGCGTTTCATCGCCGACCCCGCCCATGTCAAACCCGGCACGACAATGCCCCAGGTCATGGGCCGCCTTGACTCGGCGAATCGCGAGCGGACGGCTCACGCCATCGCTCAGTTCCTTCGATCGCTGACGAAGACTTTCCCCGAGGCCGGCGCCGCGGAGGAGGATTCGATCCGTCGCGGCGAGCAATTGTTCCACACCGTCGGCTGCGTCGCCTGTCACGCCCCGCGCGATGCGAAGGCCACCGAGAAGCCGCTTCCCCACGCCGTTCCGCTGGGCCGATTGCAGGACAAGTACACGCACAAAAGTCTCGCGGCGTTTCTGGAGAATCCGCTTGCCGTCCGGGCCGGGGGGCGCATGCCGAACATGCAGCTTTCGCCGTGGGAAGCGATCGACCTTGCCGCCTTTCTGCTCCAAGGCGCCCCGCCGCTTGCGACGATTCCAGTCGATGGCTCGCTCGTCGCGGAGGGTCGGACGGCCTTCACGCAGTTGGGCTGTGCAAATTGTCATCATCTCGAAGGCATCTCATCGGAGCAGACCGCAATGCCGCTCGCGGGTTTGAACATGGCCGGTGGATGTCTGGCGGATGATCCCGGCGGTGCGCCGGATTTTGGATTGAGCGAGGCGCAGCGCGGCGCGATTCGAGCGGCCCTCGCCGCCGCGCCTGTTCCGCCCTCGCCCGCCGATCATATTCGACGTGTTCTGATCACGTTCAACTGCATCGCCTGTCATGCGCGCGGCGACCTCGGCGGCATCGAAGCGGATCGCAGCGCCTATTTTCATTCGGACAATGAGAACCTCGGCGAGCAGGGCCGCATCCCCCCGCCGCTGTCGGGCGTCGGCGCGAAGCTCAATGCGGACTGGCTGCGCCGCGTGCTCGTCGAAGGCAAATCGGTACGCCCCTACATGCTCACGCGCATGCCCATCTTCGGACGCGACAATGTTGAAGACCTCGCGGACCTGTTTGCGGAGGTCGACGTGCCGGACGGACCCAAATTCGTCGAGCATGCAAAACCCGATGAGCATGACACGATGAAAAAGGTCGGATGGGAACTGGTCGGCAACAAGGGGTTCAGTTGCATCGCCTGTCATCGCTTTCAAGGCGAGATGCCGCAGACGATGGCGGCGCTGGACCTGAGCGATGCGCCGGCGCGGCTGCGATACAGTTGGTTCCATGCCTACCTGCTCAAGCCGCAGCAGTTCAGCCCGACCACCGTCATGCCCGCCTTCTGGCCCAACGGCGTGTCGACCCGGCCCGAATTGCTCATGGGCGACACCGATCGCCAGATCGACGCCATCTGGGAATACCTCATCGAAGGCACCAACGCCCGATTGCCGCAGGGGCTCAAGAACGAACCGCTCGTGCTTCAGGTCGGTGACGAAGCGGTCATGCTTCGCCGCAAGTACAGGGATGTGGGCAAGCGCGGCATCGGTGTGGGCTACCCTGCGGGGATCAACCTGGTATTCGATTCCGAGAGCATGCGGCTGACGGAAATCTGGAAGGGCGACTTCGTCGATGCCGGAGCGGTCTGGCGCAATCAGGGCTCGGGCGATGTGCATCTGCTCGGGCAGGATCATGTGACGCTGCCCGGCGATACGTGTTTCGCCCTGCTCGGCTCGATCGCCGACGACTGGCCGACGACGACAAGCCGCGAGCGCGACATCCGTTTCAAGGGCTACCGGCTCGACGATAAGCGTCGCCCGACGTTCCTGTATCGCATCGGCGATATCGCCGTCGAAGACGACCCGATGGACGTGAAGGACGCGGCGACCGGCAACGCGCTGTTCCGACGGACGCTGACATTCACTGTGACCGGCGCCGAGAAGCTATTGGTGATGCGACTCGCCGCCGGCAAGGAAATCACCGCCGACAGTGCTGGCAGCTACATCATCGGCCCGCTTCGCCTGAACATCGCCGGGCAGTCGGCGGCGCAGATCGTTCGCGTCGGCGACAAGCAGGAACTGCGCGCGGCGATGCAACTGCACACGGGCGCGAACACCTTGAAGATCGAATATCGCTGGTAAGGACCGCAAATGAAATACCTGATCATCACGGTTTTGATCGTCGCGGGCCTGATCGCGCCCCGGACATTCGCTGAGAAGCTCGGCGAATCGTGGGGCACGGCGGGACGCGAGGCGGAGTACTACCGGATCGTCGACCTGCCGATGCCCGACGAACTGGGCATCGAAGCCGGCGCGTTCGCCGTGCTGCCCGATGGGCGGTTGGCGATCGGAACGCGCCGCGGGGAAATTTACCTTGTGACCGGAGCGTTCGCCTCCAACGAGCGCCCGACGTATCACCTCTACGCCTCGGGCCTCGATGAAATTCACGGGCTGGATTATCGCGATGGCGCGTTCTACATCATGCAGCAGACCGAAGTCACCCGCATCACCGACACCGACCACGACGACCGCGGCGACCTCTTCGAAACGCTCAGCGACAACTGGGGCTTTGACGCCTATCACGAATTCGGGTTCAGCAGCGATCTGGACGCGGAGGGAAACATCTGGATCACGCTCTGTCTGAGCAAGTCGTATCAGTCGGACAATCTGTTTCGCGGATGGGCATTGAAGATCACGCCGGACGGCAAAACGATTCCCATCGCCAGCGGCATTCGCAGCCCCGGCGGCGTGGGGCCCAATGAGCATGGCGTGATGTTCTACACGGAAAGTCAGGGGCCGTGGAACGGTTCGTGCTCGCTGAAGGTGCTCGAGCCGGGCGGATTCATGGGGCACCCCGCCAGTTTCCGCTGGTATCCGCAGGCGCCGAACATGGGGCCCGTGCCCGTCGAGCCCAATACCAACTCGCGCCTCGAAATCGAGCGGAAGCGGGTCAAACAACTCGTGCCTTACGCGGTGGTGTTTCCATATCGTCGCATGGGCCAGTCCAACACGGGCTACGAAGTCAACCACACCGGCGGGAAGTTCGGCCCGTTCGACGATCAGATTTTCATCGGTGATTACACCATGAGTCTGCTCATGCGGGCCACGACGGAAAAGATCAACGGCGTCTGGCAGGGCGCGTGCTATCCCTTCCGCGAGGGGTTCGCCACGGGTCTGCTCGCCGTGCAGTTCACGCCCAATGGGCAGCTCATCGTCGGCGGAACGTCGCGCGGCTGGCCGGTGCGCGGCTCCAAGCCGTTCGCGCTGCAGCGCGTCGATTGGACCGGCAAAGTGCCCTTTGAGATTCTGCGCATCAGTGTGCGGCACGATGGGTTTGTCATCACCTTCACGCAGCCCGTCGATCGAAAGGGCGCGAGCGATGTATCGACGTACCGTATGGCGACGTTCACGCATATCTATCAGCAGGCCTACGGCAGTCCCGAAGTCGACCAGACCACGCCGACGGTCACGCGAGCCGTCATGTCGGATGATGGACTGTCCGTGCATGTGACGGTCGAGGGCATGGTCAAAGGCCATGTCCATGAGTTCCACATGCCCGACCTCAAGAACGCCTCCGGCCAGCCGCTGCTGCACCCGGATGCGTACTACACGCTCAACGAAATCCCCTGATCGCCGAGCAATGCCCGGTCGCTTCGCATCATTTTGAGCGCCGCAATCAAGGCCGCCGCGATACGTGGAACCACCGCCGCAATAGCAACATATTATTTGTCATAGACTTACAGAGATCGGCGGACGTGTGCGCGGTCTTGTACAGAATATCCGTTTCGCGCAGTAGTAGAAATGGAGCCGCAGATGCCGATTACGCCCAGCCAGATCGTTTCCGTCTTGATGCACGAGCATGCCCGGCTCGTGGCGTACATCAACATCATCGTGCGCGACGAACACGTGGCGGAGGATGTGCTCCAGGCGGTGGCGATGGCGGCGATCGAAAAGGCGGGCACAATCAACGACTCGACCCACCTGCATCACTGGCTCCGTCGCGCCGCCCGGCTTGAGGCGCTGCGCGTTCTGCGTGACTCGCACAAGCACGCCCTGCTGTTCGACGCCGCCGTACTCGATCAGTTGGAAAATGAGTTCGAGCGACAAGCGGCCGAGCCCGTGCTGGCGCACAAGACCGCGCTGCTCGAGTGCCTCGCGCTGGTGGAGGGATACTCGCGGCAGGTGCTCGATCTGCGCTACCGCGACGGTTTGACCAGCCGCCAGATCGCCAGCCGGCTCAACAAGCGTTCCGATGCGATCTATCGCGTGCTGACACGTGTGCGGACGACGTTGCGCGACTGCGTTGAGGGCCGGCTTTCCCGTGTGCAGGAGCACCCCGATGCCTGACCTGCACGCCCCCGACTTCGAATCCTCCGACGAGGCGCGGATGGAGCTTGCTGAACTCGCCGAGCGATACGTGCAGGGCGACATCGACGCGGCGCAGTTTCATCGCCTTAATCATCTGCTGTCCTCCAATGCGGCGCTGCGTGCGTACTTTGTCGCCCTCTGCACCGATGCCCAGATCATGCGTCACGCCATGACGCAGCGGGACCACGAAAGCTTCCTCGGCGAGCGACTGGCGCAGATCGCGTCGCAGCGACGATCGATCCCGATTCGTCGCGAGCCGGTGCGCGGCGCCAAACGGTTCCCCTTGCACGTCGTGTTGCCGGCGGCGGCGATCGTCATCGCATGCAGTATCGCCCTTTACGTCATGTCGCACCGGTCCGGGAAGCCGACCGTGAATCGGCCTCTGATCGAACACCCGGTCGCCACGCTCATCGACACAACCGGCAGCGCGCTCGTGAACGACATCGTCGCCGATCCCGGCTTTGAATATGCCGCAGGCACGTACTCGATCGGATCCGGTTCGGCGCAGTTCCTGCTCACCAGCCGGGTGACCGTCAATCTCCGCGGGGCGACAAGCATCGTGATGCACGATCCGATGCACGCCACGCTCCAGCGCGGCTGGGCAAGCTTCGATTGCCCGCACGAAGCGCGCGGCTTTACCGTCGATCTGCCCGATGGCTCGCACATCACCGACCTCGGCACGGCTTTCAACGTACACATCGACGACCATGGCCGATGCGATCTGCGCGTGACGGACGGCCACGTTCATTGGATCGGCGCGGAACCCGAAAGCGAACCGCTGATCGTCGCGGCCGGTCATGCGATTCGGCTCATCGACGGTCAACCCCTCGAGATCGCCTCGACGACGCGCCAAGCGACGATCTCGCTCAGCACCACCGCCCCCGAAGTCGATTCGGACGACGTTGCCAATCTCGGAGAAGTGACGGGGCAGGACAAGTGGTGGGCGGACGGCAAGTCGGCGTCCGGTCGAGCCAAGGGACAGACCTTCGCCACGGGCGATCATGATGTGCTGCTGCGTTCGCTGACCGTGCGAACGATGAAGGCCTCGGAGCCGCAAAAGACTTTCGCCATTCGTATCGGCATCGTCATCGATCAGCAGTTCACATCCGTCGCGACGGCGACCGCGATCCAGAATTCGACTTGGGGGCCGGGCGACTACGTGACGTTCATATTCGACGCGCCGATTCGTCTTGATGCGAACACGCTCTATGCCTTCGACATCGGCATGACCCATTCAACCACCGAATGGACCACCGGTATTCCGTATCTGGCCTTCACCCCCGACCGCTTGGGCGGCGGCGAACGGTACCACTCGGGCGCTGACGGATTCGGCATCGGTGACAGCACCATCGACCGGATGCCCGGCGACATGGTCTTTCATCTTGATCTGTCGATCGCACCGGCCCTACAGGAACCCGGTCATTGACATTGACGAATCGTTTGGGAGGCACGATCGAAAATGAGAGCTTTCGCACTTGACGAAGCAATTTACAAGTTCATCGCGGACAATCCCCGACCTGACCGCAAAACATCCGACGCCCTGATCCACATGCGCTCCGTCCCAACAAACCTTCATGAAGGAACTCAAATGCCGTACATGCGAAACGCCGTTGTCATCGCTCTGATCGCCATGCTCTCGCTGCGCGTCCTCGCCAACGACAACCTGCCTGATCCCGATGGCAAGCCCGCGGACATGGCCAAGCCCGTGCAGGTCTTCATTCTGCTGGGCCAGTCCAATATGCTCGGCATGGGGCACATCGGCCCCGAAGACAAGGATGGCTCCCTCCAGCACGCCGTCAATGAAGGCAAATATCCGTACCTCGTCGATGACGCCGGTCAATGGACCGTGCGCCAGGATGTGCGGAACGTGCGCGTCATGGTCGGCAAGGGCAACACCATGCAGCTTTTCAACAACGAGTTCATGACCGTCAAGGGCAAGACCATCGGACCCGAGCTGGGCATCGGACAATACCTCGGCAACGCCATCGACGCCCCCGTGCTCGTCCTCAAAAGCTGCATCGGCAATCGGTCGCTCGGCTGGGACCTGCTCCCGCCCGGCAGTCCGGGTTATGAGTTCGACGACAAGGACAAGTCCGGCAAGGTGCAGACCTGGGTTTACGCCGGCTACAAGCAGACGCCCGACCGTTGGCTCAAGACCGACGCCAATCCCGAGCCGACGCGCTACGGCTGGTACGCCGGCAAGCAGTACGATGACGACATCGCCAATGCCAAGAAGGTGCTCGAAGAACTACCGACCTACTACCCCGGCGCGACCAAATATGAAATCGCCGGCTTCTTCTTCTGGCAGGGCGACAAGGACCGCTACAGCGCCGCTCATGCCGCCCACTACGAGCAGAACCTCGTCCAACTCATCCTTCAGCTTCGCAAGGATTTCAACGCGCCCAACGCCAAGTTCGTCTGCGCCACGCTCGGCCAGACCGAAAAGGGAGCCGAGGGCAATGAAGGTCTCATCCTCAACGCCCAACTCGCCGTCGATGGCGCCTCCGGCAAGTATCCGCAGTTCAAGGGCAACGTCGCCACCGTGTACAGCCATCCGCTGAGCCACGGCGGCGCGTCCAACGGCCACTACAACGGCAACGCCGAAACCTACATGGACATCGGCGAAGGCATGGGCAAGGCCATGGTCGAGTTGCTCAAAGCCGGCAAGTGACATCCGTCGTCCGACACAACCGCCCTCATCACGGTCGCGCCATCGCATGTCGCAAGCGCTTTCGAATCCGACATGCCGCTCAACCGTTCGGGTAAGATTGTTTTGATGTCACATCACGCGCCAAAGGATCAATGACTCGAGCAGAGATGTTGCACGCACCCGGGTGTGAACATCGAGCGGATTCACGCCGTGTCCAAACGCCTGCTGCGCGGCGACCGGCTCGTCGCCGACGCCAACACCGGATGGCGCATGCACGATGCGGCGCGCGTCGTGCGGGGCGTGCGCGATGTCGATGTCTACATCGAGCAGCCGTGCACGACCTACGAGGAATGTCTGGCGATCCGCAACCGCACCGATCACCCGTTCGTGCTCGACGAGTGCATCGACGGAACGGATACGCTCATGCGCGCCGCCGCCGATCGCGCGGCCGACGTGGTGAACATCAAGATCAGCAAGTTCGGCGGGCTCACCAAGGCCCGGCTCGCCCGCGATCTGTGCGTCAATCTCGGCATCGCCATGACGATCGAGGACAGTTGGGGCGGCGACATCGTCACCGCCACGATCAGTCATCTGGCCCATTCCACGCCGACCGATTTCCTCTTCACCTCCACCGATTTCAACAGCTACGTCACCGTCAGCATCGCCGACGGCGCCCCGCAGCGGAAGCACGGCCGACTCGCCGCGCCGACGACGCCGGGCCTGGGCATCACCCCCCGTTTCGACGTGCTCGGCGATCCCGTCGTGGACATTCATGCATAAGGAATCCTCACCGTGCAAGTGAACTGGCAAGGCGTTTACCCGGCCGCGGTCACCCATTTCAAACCCGATCAGTCGCTCGATCTCGAATCGACCGGGCGGCATCATGGCCGACGAGCCGAAGATCGTCTGCATCAAGGAATCGTCGGAGAATCCCCGCCGCATCACCGACCTCGTCAACCGCGTCGGGGACCGCTACATTCTTTTCGCCGGCGTCGATGACCTGGCGCTGGAGTGCCTGATGCTCGGGGCGGTCGGGTGGGTCAGCGGGCTCGTCAACGCCTACCCGGCGGAGAACCGCGCGCTGTGGGATCTGGCGACGGCGGGCCGGTGGGACGAGGCGCGCGAGATTTATCGCTGGTACACCCCTCTGCTGCACCTCGACACGCACATCAAACTCGTGCAGTACATCAAGCTCGCCGTCGCCGAGTGCGGGTATGGCAGCGAGCTGACGCGCGCGCCGCGTCTCCCGCTCGCCGCGCCTGCGGGATGTCGAGCTTCCGCGCACGACCGGTCAGCTCCGTCTGGCCGCGCAGGCGGCGCGCTCGCAGACCTGGCGCGAACCGCGCATCGATCGCGAGGCGAACATGCGTTCGTGCCTGAGTCCGATCGGGCCGGTGCTGGTCATCGGGCCCAACAATTTCCCGCTCGCGTTCAACAGCATCAGCGGCGGCGACTTCGCGGCGGCGATCGCAGCCGGCAATCCCGTCATCGCCAAGGCGCATCCGCTTCACCCGGGCACGACGCGCCTGCTCGCCGAGCTGACGGACGCGACGATTCGCAAACTCGGTCTGCCCCCGGCGATGGTGCAGTTGATTTATCACATGCAACCGGAGTCGGGTCTGCGCATGGTGGCGGATCATCGCCTTGGCGCGACGGCGTACAAGGGCTCCCGCCGCGCCGGCGATTTGCTCAAGGCCGCCGCCGATCGAGCGGGCAAACCCATCTATCTCGAAATGTCATCGATCAACCCCGTGCTGATCCTGCCCGGCGCGCTGACCGAAAATTCCGGCGCCATCGCCGAGCAGTTCGCGGCGAGCTGTCTCATGGCATGCGGGCAATTCTGCACGAACCCCGGGCTGGTCATCGTCCCCGCCTCCGACGCCGCCGAGACGTTCCTCGCCGACGTCGCCGCACGCTTTGCCAGCGCCAAGTGCGGCCCAATGCTCGACCGATCCGTCGCCGCTTCGCTCGCCGACAATCTCAAGTTGCTCCACGACGCCGGCGCAACGCTGCTCGCCGGCCCCATCGACGCCGACCTACCGCACTGCACGCACGCGCCCGCGCTTCTTCGCATCGATGGCAGCGTCTTCCTAAACAATCCGCAAGTCATTCAGACTGAAGCATTCGGCCCGGCGGCGCTGATGGTCGTCGCCCGCGACATCGCGCAGATGGTCGCGATCGTCGAATCGCTCGAAGGCAATCTGACCGGCTGCATCTATCATGCCGGGCTCACCGATCGCCAACAGTACCATATGGTCGAGCCGCCGCTTCGCCGCCGAGTTGGCCGGCTCCTCAACAACAAGATGCCCACGGGCGTCGCCGTCTCCCCGGCCATGAACCACGGCGGGCCCTACCCCGCGTCGGGCCATCCCGGATTCACCGCCGTGGGCCTGCCCGCGTCGATGCGCCGCTTCGCCGCGCTGCACTGTTATGACAATGTGGACGCCGCGTATCTACCGCTGATTCTTCGCGATACGAAAGAAGGGGCCTGAGGGCTCAGGGATGGCCATCCCTGAGCTTTCGCCTGCGGGGCGCAAATTTTTGTTGCGGTTCTCGGGCATTGATGTTACGGTAAATTCGGTTAACCGCAGAGGCGCAGAGACAATCGATTGATCCGCCGGCCCGTGCGTGGAATTGGGAATTTCCGTGCGCGGGTCATGAGTGTCGGCTGACGGTTTGGTTTCTGTCGTCGCTGCGGCGTGGAACGAGAACGCAGAGCACTTGCACATCTTGAAACTGGAGACAGCAATGAGGACGCAACATCTTCGTAGGGTCGGGTTTTTGGGCGTGGCGATGGCGATGGCAGTAGTGATCGCGATGGCGAGCGCCCCGGCGGCATGGGCGGAGGTCATCGTCTACAACCAGGCGGCCCATGCCAACAGCCGAACGATCGAAGGCCCCGGCGGCGGAACGCAGAACTTCTCCTTCGGCCTGCTCGCCGGCGGCGGCGGTGGGCAAAACGGCTTTGCCGGCATCGCCTACTTCCAGCTCCCCGATGTCCTCACCGCGTCCAATGTCCAGTCCGCCGATCTGCAGTTCACGCTCTCAGCCCTCGGCAACAACGTGCTGGGCAATCTCGATATCTACGGTCTTGGCTTCCTGCACGGCACGCCCTCCACGACTGTTCCCAGCAGTTGGTACTTCGATGGCGCGAACGATACGCGCACCGGCACCGTTCTGGGCACGAACATCGGCGCCAATCAGGTGACCAAGATCGCCGACAACGCCCTGCCCGGCGGCGCCACCAACGCCTCGCCGTCCGTGCACAACACCGGGCCGGGTCAGGATGCGACCCTCGCCACATTCCTCCGCTCGCTCTACACCGCCGGCGCCGTCGGCGGCGATTACGCCATCATCCGCTTCAACGTCGACAACTACGTCCAGCATGCCGGCAATCAGAACCGCTACAACATCGGTTCGACGACCTCCGGCGCAACGCCGCCGAGCGAAGTCGCCGTCCTGACCATCAACACCGACACGCCCACGCTCATCGACCACAACAACATCACCGCCGTCGCCTCCAGCCAGTGGACCACGACGACGCCCAATCGTCTCGCAAGTCAGGCCGTCGACGGCAGCGGACTGTCCGGTCCGGTGCTCAAGGGCGCGCTCCACGCCGGATCGCCCGCCACCGTCTGGCTCTCCGGCAATGGGACCGTGCCGGCCGATCAATGGTTCCGCGTCGACCTCGGTGATGTGTACAAGATGGAGGCGATGAAGACCTTCAACGACGGACTGACCACCCGGCAGGTCACGCAGGCCGACATCTACACCGCCATCAGCGCCTTCGATCACGGCGGCGATCCGGGCAACCCCGATGACAACCCCGGCAACTGGGTGCTGCAATTCAGCAACCGCGCCTTCGCACCCTACACCAACAACACCGACAGCACCGACATTCTCGATCTGTCGGGCATCACCGCGCGGTACGTCGCCCTCTCGATCGACGCCAACGGCGGCGACGGACTCGTCGGCCTCGGCGAGCTTCAGTTCTTCGGCACCGTCGCCATCCCCGAACCGTCCACCGCGCTGCTCGCCGTGACGGGCATCATGGCGCTGGCCCATCGGCGCTCGCGGCGCTGAGCGCAATAAAAAGCGGCGATGCCCCGTCGCAAAACGAGGCATCGCCGCCGCTGTGATTCATCAAGCCAGATCGAACCGGTCCAGGTTCATCACCTTGTCCCACGCCTTGACGAAGTCGTGCACGAACTTCTTCCTGGCATCCGAACTGCCGTACACCTCCGCCAGCGCCCGCAGCACCGAGTTGGACCCGAAGACCAGATCGACGCGCGTCCCGGTCCACCTGAGCTTGCCCGTCGCGCGATCCTTGCCCTCGAAGACTTCCGCGTCTTTGGATGTGGGCTTCCATTCGGTGCCCATGTCCAGCAGGTTCACGAAGAAATCGTTGGTCAGCGACTCGGGTCGTGTGGTGAACACGCCGTGCGACGACCCGTCAGCGTTCGTCTTGAGCACGCGCATGCCGCCGATGAGTACGGTCATCTGGGGCGCGGTCAGCGTCAGAAGCTGCGCCTTGTCGATGAGCAGCGACTCGGCCGACACGCTGTATTTGCCCTTGAGATAGTTGCGGAAACCGTCAGCGATGGGCTCCAGCGGCTCGAACGAATCGGCGTCCGTCTGTTCCGCTGTCGCGTCCATGCGGCCCGGCGCGAACGGCACCGTGACTTCGACTCCGGCGTTCTTGGCCGCCTTCTCAACGCCCGCGCAACCGGCCAGCACGATCAGATCGGCCAACGACACCTTCTTGCCGCCCGCCGCCGCGCCGTTGAACTCGCCGGCGATGGCTTCGAGCTTCTTGAGCACCTTCGCAAGCTGCGCCGGCTGATTGACCGGCCAGTCCTTTTGCGGGGCGAGACGGATGCGGGCGCCATTGGCGCCGCCTCGCTTGTCCGACCCGCGGAACGTCGAAGCCGACGCCCACGCCGTCGAAACCAGCTCCGATACGCTCAGCCCCGATGCGAGAACCTTCGCCTTCAGCGCCGCGATGTCGGCGGCGTCGATGAGCTTGTGGTTCACCTTCGGAATCGGGTCCTGCCAGATGAGTTCCTCCGCCGGCACTTCCGGCCCGAGGTAACGAACGCGCGGCCCCATGTCACGATGCGTCAGCTTGAACCACGCCCGGGCGAACGCATCGGCAAGCTGCTCGGGATGTTCGAGGAACCGGCGCGAAATCTTCTCGTACGCCGGGTCGAAGCGCAGGGCCAAATCGGTGGTGAGCATGGTCGGGCGGCGCTTCTTCGATGGGTCATGCGCATCGGGCACGGTTTCCTCCGCATCGCGCGCGACCCACTGATGCGCCCCGCCGGGGCTCTTGGTAAGCTGCCATTCGTACCCGAACAGGTTCTCGAAGAAGTTGTTGCTCCACTTGGTCGGCGTGGTGGTCCAGGTGACTTCGAGTCCGCTGGTGATCGTATCGCCGCCGCGGCCGGAGCCGAAGCTGTTGCGCCAGCCGAGTCCCTGCTCTTCGAGTCCCGCCGCTTCGGGTTCGTGCGCGACGTGTGTCGCCGGCGCGGCGCCGTGCGTCTTGCCGAACGAGTGTCCGCCGGCGATGAGCGCGACGGTTTCCTCATCGTTCATCGCCATGCGCGCGAATGTCACGCGGATGTCGTACGCCGCCGCCAGCGGATCGGGATTGCCGTCGGGCCCTTCGGGGTTGACGTAGATGAGGCCCATCTGCACCGCCGCCAGCGGATTCTCGAGCCGGCGCGAGTGCATGTCGCCGTCGGCGTCGTCATCGGACACGAGCACGGCGGTGTTCTTCTCGACGCCTTCGGAGCCGTGGGCGTATCGCACATCGCCGCCGAGCCATGTCTTTTCGCGGCCCCAGTACACGTCCATGTCCGGTTCCCACACGTCCGCGCGTCCGC
This sequence comes from Planctomycetota bacterium, assembly GCA_016125255.1. Lineage (NCBI taxonomy): Bacteria > Pseudomonadati > Planctomycetota > Planctomycetota bacterium. The sequence continues at coordinate 19,326 of WGMD01000022.1, forward strand.
CGCCGAAACCGAACGTCTCAAAGCCCATCGTTTCAAGGGCGACGTTGCCCGCGAGGATCATCAGGTCGGCCCACGAAATCTTCTGGCCGTACTTCTGCTTGAGGGGCCAGAGCAGGCGTCGCGCCTTGTCGAGACTGACGTTGTCGGGCCAACTGTTGAGCGGGGCGAAGCGCTGCTGTCCGCGTCCGCCGCCGCCGCGCCCGTCGGCGGTGCGGTACGTGCCGGCCGAGTGCCAGGCCATGCGGATGAACAGCGGGCCGTAGTGCCCGAAGTCGGCGGGCCACCAGTCCTGCGAATCGGTCATCAGCGCCGCAAGGTCCTTCTTGAGCGCGGCGAAATCGAGACTGTTGAACGCGGCCTTGTAGTCAAAGTCGCAGTCCATCGGATCGGACTTGCACGAATGCTGGTTCAGCAGATCAAGCCGCAGTTGATTGGGCCACCAGTCGCGATTGGTCGTGCCGCCGCCGGCGGACTGATGAAAGGGGCATTTGCTTTGGGTCGACATGGATGAGTCCTTTCTTGACGGAGAGTGAAAGCCCGGATCCTCTTTCGTTTGATCCCTGGCAACAACGCCGGGCGATTTCCCGCACATAGTGTAACGGGTTCGTGCGACGCGCACCAAGACATGCGGGTAATCCCTGCGCGTAAAAAAGCTCAGGGATGGCCATCCCTGAGCTTTCGTGTGTCGGGGATAGTCCGTTTAGGCGCGCGAGAGGTAGGAGCCGTCTTCGGTTTTGACGCGGATGGTCTGGCCCACTTCGATGAACTGGGGGACGCGGGTCTTGAGTCCGGTTTCGAGCGTGGCTTCCTTGAGCTGGTTCGTGGCGGTCGAGCCCTTGGGCTGCGGGCTGGTCTCGGTCACGACGAGATCGACGACCTGGGGCAGATCGACGGTGATGGGGCGCTCTTCGTAGACGAGGACGGTGACGTTGGTATTGGGCTTGAGATACTTCATGGCGTCGCCGAGCATCTCGTCCTGAATGGCGAGCTGGTCGAACGTCTCGTTGTCCATGAAGACGTGGCCGGTGTTGTCGGTGTAGAGGTACTGCATCTCGCGCTTGTCCAGGTCGGTCTGCTCGATTTCCTCGCCGGAGCGGAGTCGGCGTTCGAGCGTCAGACCGGTCAGCACATTGCGCAGCTTCACGTTCACGAACGCGCGGAGGTTGCCGGGCGTGACGTGGGTGAATTGGGTGATGATGAAGAGGTTGCCGTCGATCTTGACAGCCATCCCGGGGCGTAAATCGGTCGATTTCACAGTCGATGCTCCATATCCGACGAAAAAGGGAATTCGCAGATTATTGGCGGATGGATGGGCAAAGACAAGTGACGCCGAATCAGCGGGTCGGATCGGTGGACGCCGTCGCCGATGGGATCACTTCTTGGACTCGGGCTTGATCTCCCTGCGGTCAAACTCGCTGTACCCCGGCTTGTACGCCTTGCCGTCGAGCATGCGCAGGTCCGCTCCCGTCACGACGACGATCCCGTAGTCGGCGACGACGCCCAGACACTTGGGCGACGGCTCCCACGAGTAATAGCTCGATAGTTCATTCATGCTCCCCGACCAGTCGACGCGCGTATTGGACCCGATCGCGCCGAAGATCGAAACCTTGTCCCCGTCGATCTTCACACGGGCGAAGACCTCGACGGGCGATTTCATCGGCAGCATCGACCGCCGCACCGTCGTGACATTGTCGTCGTACATGCGCCCGTTCACGCGCGCGAGCCCGCTGGCTTCGCCCTTGAGCCCCTGCACGACGAACGTCACCACCTTGTTGGGCCCGATCGGCAGATTGATCCCGATCTCCGCCGCCCCGCCGTTGCGGACCAGCCGCACGCGCACCTCGTAGCTCCCGTCGGGCAGAATCGGGATGTCCAGCCGGGCGTCGGACGTCGCGTCGCAGGCGTACATGCCGTTCTTGGCCTCCCAGTGACCGCGCGCGGCGTGGCTATTGAGATTGACCAGCGCCAACGCATCGATCCAGTCCCCGCCCAGCTTCGTCTTTGTCGCCTGTCGCGTCTCAGCAAGCCGGCTCTCGATCGAAGCCATCTCGTCGGCGACCTTCTTCTGCGCGAGCGTCACCCGTGTGCGGTCCAGATCCGTCCCCTCATGTTTCTCCAGGTACATCGTGTAATACACGTTGGCGTGCGTGAGCATCGCGCTCTTGGGGTCGTCGGCGGCGACGCCGTCGGCAAGCTGCGTGTACCAGTCGGCAAGCTGAAGCAGTTCCTCCGGCTTGAGCTGATCAGCCGGGCGACCGGCGAGGCCGACGTTCGTCTTGAGCGTTTGGTCCTGGGCGGTGAAGGTGTACTTGCGCGCTTCCTCGGGGCGGTCCAGGTCCACGATGTACGCCAGAAGCAACTGGCTCGCCGCGTCGGCGTCCTGCGGGTTGGCCTGAAGCTTCTGCTTGTAGAGCTTGATCTTCTTGAACGTCGCCTCCATCGCCGTCGCCCGCGCCACGCGCGGCACGATCTCCGCCTTGGGGTCCACGCCCACGCCGCGCGCGATCCCCATCGCCCGCCGGTACGTCGTCAGCGCCGCCGTGTTGTCATCGGCGTCCGCCTGCGCGTCGCCGTACGAAATGAGCGACTGAAGATAGGTCTGTCCCGTCTGCTGCTTCTTGTCCGGCGGAGCGCCGTTGTACTGCTTGAGCCGCACGTCCACCAGCTTGCCCATCAGCGCCATCGACTGGTCCGGCGACGCATTGATCATCATCCCCAGCGCCGTCGCCGCCGTCTCGTACCCCGACGCATCGACCAGCGCCAGTTCGTACGCATTCTGCGTGAGCAGCGTCGCCAGTTCCGGGTTGGACGACGACGTTCTGGCGGCATCGAGCAGGCGCGCCGCCAACTGCACGTCATCCGACGGATCAGGCGTCTGCCTGGCCTGCGCCTTTTCCTTGCCGTAGAGCGAATCGAACACCTTCGCCACGTCTTCGCCCGCCGCGTGCACGCTCAGCGTCGCCAACAGCACCATGACCACGGCCGCGCCCTTGCTCATCAGCGCCATATCGCATCACCCTGGAAAGGAGGTTTCGCCATACGCGGGCATTCTATCCCAAAAGACGCATCGCCGCCGACGCCGTTCGATGAAATTGGCGCCATCCGCCGGTGATTCTCGGAAAAATATTGATGCTGCGGCGAATCGCCGGATCACTCGCCTTCAAGCCGCCGTTCGAGCTGCACGCCGATGTCGTGAATGCGGGGGTCATTGCTCTTGAGCAGGCGCAGGACCAGCGAGTTTTTCTGCGAAGGCGTCATGCGTTTCCACCCGCGCATGATGCGTTCCATCTGATCGTCCCTGGAGTCGCCCTTGTTGTCGCCATTGGCCGGAGCGGCGCCGGGGGCGGTCTTGTCGCCGGGGGTGACCAGCGAGACAAGCTCGCCGTCGAGCATGCGGATCGAGACGGCTTCGTAGATCACGCCCGAATTGAGCGCCGCCAGCGCGACCGCGCCGGGCGTGCGCCGCAGGCGCCATTTGTGATACACATCGAGCTTATTGATCGGCCCGCTCCATTCGACGAACGGCTTCTGATCGATCATCGACGACACCCGCGCCTTGTCGCCCTCGGTTTCGACGCGGATCACCGCCGTGTGCGATGCGCCCAGCGACAGCGGATTGCCGTTCGTGCGCGTCGGATTGTTCGCATCGGTCACGATCGCGCCGTCGATCATCGACAGTCCGTGATAGAGCTTCTCGTCCTCGGCGTAATAGGCGTAGAGCATCACCGCCGTCGAACGCACCGGCAGGTAGATCATCGCCGCGTCGCCGGGCGTGTCGGTGAGCGTGAACTTGACGGTCAGTTCATAATTGCCGTGCGGCTCGACCGGCAGGCGGATCATCACCGCGTCCGCCGGATCATGCGTCAATCCGTTCGTCGAAAGCGACCACGTGCCGCGCATCGCATCGCGACGCACATCCGTCATCGCCAGAAGATTCACCGACGCTCCGTACGCCCCCGTCTGCGGGCGGTCGATGTCCGGCAGCGCCGCCACCACCTTCGCCAGGTCCTCCTTGACGCGCTTCTGCGTCAACTCCGCCTTCGCCCGGCTCAGATCCTCATCCGTGTGCGATGCCAGATAAAGGTCGTAGTACGCCATCGCCCGCGCCAGCATCGCCGCCTTCGCCCGGTCCGAATGCGCCTCGGTCGAAAGAAGCCGGTACCACTCGGCCATGTCGAAGCGTTCCTGATCCGCCAGCGACGTCGGATCGCTCGTGGCGAGCTTGACGTTGCGCGGCCAGTCCGTGCCGTCGACGAGGAAGGTGTACTTGCGCGCCTCTTCGGGGTTGTTCTCCTCCACGACATACAGCTTGAGCAATTCCGTCGCCGCCGCCTGGTCGGTCTTGTCGGCGGCGAGGCGGGTGCGGGCCGTCTGAATCTGTTTGGCGATCAACTGTCCCGCCAGCACGCGGTCCATCCGCGTCTTGATCAGGTCGCGGGCGGCGGACTTGACCGCCGTGGCGATCCCCGTCGCACGCCGCAGCGGCAGCATCGCATTGTCGAAATCATACTTGTCGTATGAGGCGTCGGACTGCTCGATGAGCGTCTTGATGAGCTTTTCGCCGGCCGCGGTGCGCTGGTCGGCCGGCGCCTGCGTGAAATCCTTCTGACGCAGATCGACGAGGCGCGTCAGATAGTCGACGCGCTGATCGGGAAACTGCTTCATCCCGTAGCGCAGCGCTTCCTCCGCCACGGAATACCCGCTGCGATGTTTGCTCGCGAGCATGACCGTGCGGTCGATGAGCACCTTGAGCAGATCGCTGCGATCCTGCGTCGCGCTGGTCGTCTCCAGCAGCACGCCCGCCAAGTCGATGTCATCCTGATAGTCGCTCGTCGCCTGCACGCGCGACACGTCTTCGCCGAACAGCGAATCGAAAGTCTTTTCCGCCTCGGTCGGGTCAGCCATCGCCGTCCCGCCCATCAAGGCGACCAGCAGCACCGTGACAACCGGCAGACCCTCAAGCAGACGTTTGACCATCCGAGCGCTCCATCGACGTGCGGATCAAACGGGCGACGCGTGCAGCATTGTACCCACGCGGTCCGCCGCTGTCCCGCACCCGCCGATAGAACGTGCAACCCCCGCCGCCGATTGCCTCACGCCGTTCACTGCCGCAGGCCGATGCCCTTGTTGAGCATCCAGAGGGCGAGCATGAACAGCCCGACCGTGAAAAGGACGATCATGCCGTAGGCCGTCACGATGTTGATGTCGATGTATTGGGCGTCGAGGTGGTCCTTGAGAATGCCGTAGCGGAAAGCGTTGACCATGTAGACGATCGGATTGAACCGCGACACCGTTCGCCAGAACGGCGGCAGCAGGTTGATCGAGTAGAACACCCCGCCGAGGTAGGTCAGCGGCGTAAGCACGAACGTCGGAATGATCGCCACATCGTCGAACTTCCGCGCCAGTAGCGCATTGATGAATCCGCCGATCGAAAACAGCGTCGCGGTCGCCAGCGCGACGGTCACGGTGATGAAGACGCTGTGAATCACCAGTTCGCGCACGAAGCACAGACTCACCAGCGCCACCGCGAACCCGACGATCATCGCCCGCGCCACGCCCCCCGCGACGTACCCGAGCAGGATGACGCTGTTGTGCATCGGGGCGACCATCATCTCCTCGACGTTCCGCTGAAACTTGGAGCCGAAGAAACTCGACACGACGTTCGAGTACGAGTTGTTGATGACGCTCATCATGACCAGCCCAGGCACGATGAATTCCATGTACGGCACGTTGCCCATCGTCCCGACGCGCGAGCCGATGATCTTGCCGAAGATGATGAAGTAGAGCGTCGTCGTGATGACCGGCGGAATAATCGTCTGCGGCCAGATGCGCAGCACGCGGACGATCTCCTTGATGAGAATCGTCTCGAACGCCACCCAGTTGATCTTGAGCCGGTCCGCTCTAAACATTGTTCTTCTCCACCATGCGGACGAAAAGCTCCTCGAGCCGGTTGGCCTTGTTGCGCATCGAAAGGACGCTGACGCCCTGCGCGCTGAGCCGGGCGAACACGTCGTTGAGCGCCTGCTCCTTCGACACGTCGATCTCCAGCGTGTGCGGATCGGTCAGCCGGTACGGATACCCGTTAAGATCGAGGTTCGCCGGGGCGGTGTGAGCGAGGTCGAAGATGAACGTCTCGACATGCAGCTTGGCGAGCAGGGATTTTTTGTCCGTGTTCTCCACGATGACGCCGCGGTCGATGATGGCGATCTGCCGGCACAAACTCTCCGCTTCCTCGAGGTAGTGCGTCGTGAGGATCACCGCCGTCCCGTTGCGATTGACTTCCTGCATCAGCGCCCAGGTCGATCGGCGCAGCTCGATGTCCACGCCCGCCGTCGGCTCGTCGAGGATCATCAGCTTCGGCTCATGCACCATCGCCCGCGCGATCATCAGCCGCCGCTTCATCCCGCCGGACAGTTGCCGCGCCGAGTCGTGGCGCTTGTCCCAAAGCCCCATCTTCTTCAGGTAATGCTCCGCCCGCTGTCGCGCCAGTTTCCGGGGCAGGCCGTAGTATCCCGCCTGCTGCTGCACGATCTGCCCGACCTTCTCGAACATGTTGAAGTTGAATTCCTGCGGGACGACGCCGATGAGTTGCTTGACGCCCGCCGGATCGCGGTCCAGGTCGATGCCGAACACTTCGACGGTCCCGCCGGTTTTATTGATGAGCGAGGTGACGATGCCGATCGTCGTGCTCTTGCCCGCGCCATTAGGCCCCAGCAGCCCGAAGAATTCGCCGGCGCGCACATCCAGATCGACACCCTTGAGCGCTTCCACGCCGTTGCGATAGGTCTTGCGAAGATCGCGAATCGTCAGAGCATTCATGAGGCAGCGATTATAGCGGGGCGAACAAGCGACGAACCACCAAGACACCAAGAGCACCTAGGAATGCAACAGGATAAAGTCGATCATATTGAGTTGAACAAGTAATGTTCGAACCGATACAGGCGACCCCTCGCTTGCCTTCACATCGCTTCTGATGTCTTCCTTCGTGTCCTTGGTGTCTTGGTGGTTCTTTCATTGGGCCATCCCGTATACTTTCACCATGCGAACCATGTTGCGACTTACGATGCTCGTCCTCGCGCTGGCGTTACCCGCCTGTGCGACAAATTCCAGAATCGGCGCCGCCGCCACCGTGCACCCGCTCGCCACGCAGGCGGCGCTCAACGCCATGGCCCGAGGCGGCAACGCCGTCGACGGCGCCGTCGCCGCCGCCCTGACCCTCGCCGTCGTCGATTCGCACAACAGCGGGCTCGGCGGCGGTTGCCTCATCCTCATCCGCACCGCCAGCGGCCAGTTCATCGCCATCGACGGCCGCGAAACCGCCCCCGCCGCCGCGGCGCGCGATATGTACGTCCACAACGGCAAGGTCGACACCGAGGAATCGAAAACCGGCCCGCGCGCCAGCGGCGTCCCCGGCGAACTCGCCGCCCTCGCGCTCGCCCAGAAGGATTACGGCAAACTGACCCTCGCCGACGTCGCCAACCCCGCCGCACAAATCGCCGACCGCGGCGTGCCCGTTTCGCATGTCATGGCCGATCGCCTCGCCGGCGTCGCCGAGGTGCTGCATCAAAACGAAGCCGCCGCAGCCGTGTTCTTCCATCCCGACGGCTCCCCGCTCCGCGAAGGCGACACGCTCAAACAACTCGACCTCGCCAATACGCTTCGCACGATCGCCCGCGACGGCCCCGATGGGTTCTACCTCGGCGACTTCGCCCGGCGATGCGATACATGGATGAAGGAACACAACGGCACGCTGACCTTCGCCGATCTGGCCAACTATCGCCCCAAACTCCGCACCCCTGTCATCAGCACCTACCGCGGGCTCACCATCGTCGGCTTCCCCCCGCCCAGCAGCGGCGGCATGCACGTCGCACAAATCCTCAACATCCTCGAAAATTTCGACCTCGCTTCGATGGACCCCGGCACGCGGGCGCATGTCATGGTCGAAGCCATGAAACGCGCCTTCGCCGACCGCGCCTACTGGCTCGGCGACTCCGACTTCGTCAAAGTCCCCCGCGGCCTCATCGACAAAACCTACGCCCGACAACTCGCCGACTCCATCAACCTCGATCACGCCACCGCCGTCTTGACGCATGGCGATCCCCCCCCCGCCGGCGACGATCTTTTCCGCGGCGGGCATACCACGCACCTGTCCGTCGCCGACGATCAAGGCAACTGGGTCGCCATCACCTGCACCATCAATACCTCCTTCGGCTCGAAGGTCATGATCCCCGGCACCGGCGTCGTCATGAACAACGAAATGGATGACTTCTCCATCCAGCCCGGCGTCCCCAACGCCTTCGGCCTCGTCGGCGCTGAAGCCAACGCCATCGCCCCCGGCAAACGACCCTTGTCGAGCATGAGCCCCACCATCGTCCTGCAAAAAGGCCAGCCCATCCTCGCCTGCGGCGCCGCCGGCGGACCGACCATCATCACGCAAGTCGTCCAGATGATCGTCAACCGTTACGACCTGAACATGTCATTGCACGACGCCATCGCCGCCCCGCGATTGCATGAACAATGGCGCCCCGACGAAGTCGTCGTCGAAAAAGCCATGCCCGCCGAAGTGATCGATGCCCTCCGCCAGCGCGGGCACACCGTCCGCACGCGCGACCACCTGGGCATCTCCCAAGCCGTCGGCCTCGGACATGACGCCGTCCACGACCCCCGCGCCGACTGACCGTCCTTCGACACAGATGACCTGCCCTGCGCAACTGAACCTATTCGTCTTGCAATAGCTTCAGCAAATTGGAATGAGGAGTTTCGCGGAACGACACCAGCGCTTCCAACTCCAGCTTTCGGTTCCCGCTGAGCAGCCGAGCGCAGTTTGGCCCGACGGACGCCGCGAAGTCGGGCCAGACTTCGCGCACCAGCAGCATGGCCCGCTGCTCTTCATCTGAAAATGGAATCGTGATCCGCTCGGTAACGTCGACGCCCAAAGCCGACACGACACGATCGGAGATGCCCAGGAAGCGGATCGTCAGATGCTCCCGCAACCAGGTGAACACCAGCAGATCAAACGGATCGCAATCGCCCAGAAAAAAGATCGGGTGATCGCGAGCCGCCGTAATGATCGGCTCAATGTCTTCCTCGCGCGGCAAGCCGTAACGGCAGATCAAACCGATCGGAAGCTCGTGATCTTCCGATGCAAGCAGTTGATTTGCCGCATGACCTTTCGTGGCATAGACGACCGCGCACGCGGGATCGGGCGGGAAGACAATGCAATAGGGCGCTCCCGACGGCATGTCCGTCAATTCGCCGCCATCGACTTGAGCGATGCATTGCCGAAGTTGTCGAGAGTTCGTCATAAAATGCCGTCCAATGATGCAGTCGGGTATGTCCGGGCCCGCCCGGACACGATTGACGATCCCGCAGCCATCATAGGCCGGGCCGCGGATTCGCGATGGGCATTTCACTCGCCGCGTGCGCATTCACGGCTTTCGTAATCGGGCGGGCCCGGACCTGCGTCGCTGAGGGGATCAATTGCAGCGCGGGTCCGCGTTCGCATCGTAATTGCGGAACACGTACACCAGATACATCGGCTCTTTCAAACCCTCCGGGACGCGCCAGCTCACGATATCCCCATACGGCAGTTCGCCCGGCCCGACCCGTTCGACCGACACGTTGTCCCGGCTCTCGCGAACGGGATTGTAAAACGTCAGCCCCGCGTAGTGCGCCTCCACCTTCGCAAAGTCGCCGTCATAGGTGCGCAACTGACCCGCGAAATAGTCGCAGTGATTGCCATTGCCGTAGAGAAGCCCCACCCGCGACCGCACATCGACCGCCCGCGTCCCGGGCGCGTGGTCAAGCCCGACCACCCCATGCTCAAACTGCCGGCACCGCCACGAATTGCCCACCGCATCCCGCACAAACGGCAACGCCCCCGCGCCGATGAGCAGAACGAGAAGCACGATGCCGATCCTGAGAATTCGCTTTTTCATGGAGGCAATCCCACCAGTCGCCGCTCCGCGTCTCACCAATGACCATTCGTTGAGATCAGCAATGCGGTTCCGCCCTCATTCGAGAGCCACTGATACCCCGTCAATCCATTGACGAACGGGCCAAGGAGACCTTCCAAATTGTCCCATGTCTCCGAACGCAATTCCCAGAAGTGCCGTCTACCTTCCGATGTGAGACCGACATCCCGACGACCGACGACGAATGACAACGCGAAGCCACCCATCGGAGACGCATCGCAATCGGCGGCGAGGTCCAGTTGCTTGCACTGCCCATCCGCGAGACGGCGGACGCCCGCTCGAAGCGCTTCCGCCTCGGCGGGTGTGAAGTCGTAGAGCCGAACCAGCGGACAATCCGGCGAGCCATCGGTGAGCAATTCGACCTTCATGGTTGCTGATTCCTCACCTGTCGAGGCCGACTAGTGCATGTAGGGCGGGATTCATCCCGCCTTCCGGAATGGCAGGATGAATCCTGCCCTACAAAATGCGCGCTATCCGCCGCGCTGGTTCGCCGTCAAAAACTGACCATCGTACACGATCGGTTCTCGTCGGAGAATCTGAGTGAAGCCGGGGCTCTGGAATGTTATCTCGCCCGTCGGCCAGTTGAGCGGGAGGCGCCAACGGAAGGACGTTCCACCCGATGCATGCGTCAGCGGATCACGATAGATTCCGTCGATGGAGAACGGCGTCACCCCGGCCGCGACGGGCTCAGCGTAGTCGATCATGATGCGGAGGCCGAACACTTCATGAAACGTCAACGTCGCCGGCGCGACGCGAAATCGGAATCTCCGGTCATCTTGCCCAAGCCACTCCATGATGAAGTCGATATCGAATTCAAGGTCGGCTGTCCCGCGCTCATCGTCGACCGCCCCCATGCGAAACCCGTGGACATGGCAATCGTGCCAGGACAGATCATCGAAGTCGGCGGTCGTCCAAGATTGTGACACAGGTACACCCGGTCCATGAAGAGGCGTGTTGGCACCGTCAATCATCATACGGAAAGTCTTCCCAGACAAATGTGTCGGTCAGGCGGCAGGCCTCTCGAATGTGGTTTGGCGCGTGTGCGAGGAACAGGCCGATTCCGTCGCGGATGTCCTGATCGGTGAATTGATCCGGACGGAGCAGCAGGGCCACGATGAATGCCGCGTCGCCGTTCCAATCGGTCATGTGCATAGCCAAGCGCTGCGCCGTGACGCGATCGAATCTGTCTGACAATGCCGTCGCAATACGCTCACGTGCCGCTGTAGGAAGCGTGTTGCCGCATAGTTGACGCAAACGATCTTCTCCGAAAGCAGCAAACACTGATTGCACCTTTGCGTCGAGTTGATTGAAATTGTCAGCAGACATTGATCGAGTCACCCCTTTTGTTGTCGCGGATGGCTACGCACTACTGCGTTTGCCACTGGCCGGTCGCTGACGAATACCTGAACACTGACATTGAACCATAGATCGGCATGTCATAGCGCGAAAGCTCAAATCCCTCTGCGGTTCGGTCGTATTGCCAATCCGTGATCTTTATCTGTGAATCACGCCGGCGGGTTTGCTCCGTGATGGCGTCGAGCGAACCGGGATATTCATGGTGCGCTGTTTTGTAGTCGGCAAGTTCCTGAATGATGACATCGCCTTCGCGCATCATCCGCTCCACAAATCGCTGCTCCGCCCAGGAGCCGCCGAGGGCGTAGAGGATCGTCATCAGGACGAAGACGCCCACGCCCCACTTCACCGCTTGATCCAGCCCGCGAAAGACGCTCGGCGAAATGCTGTACGGCATGATCGGAATCCTTCGGTCAAACCGGTTCGTCAGTTGCGTAGGGCGGGATTCATCCCGCCTTCCGAAGTGGCAGGATAAATCCTGCCCTACGCCCGCGCGTTCGATGTCGCCAGGCGCGGGCGGGGAGGATGGTGAAGAGGAGGGCGGGGTACCAGACGGACAGGGCGAAGGTCCAGAGGGTGGCGCCGGTCCAGCGGAAATAGCGGTAGTAAATGCCGGCGAAGGGGCCGATGTGGAATCGGCGTTTGATGGGTGGAGATGTGTTTCCCTGATCATCGCTCACGGAGATGATGCTGCCGCGATAGGGGCCGTAGGCGGCGTCGTTGAAGAAGACGAGGGATGTGCCCAAGCCGTCGCCCCATAGGGTGAGGTGGCATTGGTTGGTGAGCGAAAGGCGTTGTTCCCACGGATCGATCCACATGCCGGCGATCGGCAGCGCGAGCGTCACGGCCAGGAGCCCGGCAGAAAGCCAGGTCGCGAAGATCAAGAGCCGGTGTGCCATGCGTGGGGACGCCTTGATCCAGTCGTCGGCTGTCGGGGCGCAGGTCGGGATGGGGTCGCTGCGTGACAACATTGTATCTTGCGCGTCGGGGGAATTGATGTGCGATGCGGGCGGACGGAATGGGAGATCGCAGAGGATGGCGCACAGGCGTTTCGTTTTTCGCGCACGGGCGCGGCAAAATCGCGCATGGGGGAGGCGAGGGGCGATGTAAGTCGAGTATCGACGCGCATGGCGGCGACGCTTGTTGCCACGGGCGCGCGCATGGGCGCGCCCGTGCGCGCTTGGAACGGCGAAAAAGCGAGGATTCTGATGCGGCAATGCGGGCACCCGGGAACGGGGGAAATCGCGGCGGGTTGCCTGCGGGGTGCGATCGGGGATTTAAGGAAGTGTGACGATCAGGACGGAGCGGACCGGGGGACGGGGGCGATGTGAAGAGACATGAGGATGCACGCGGGGGGCGGCGTGGCTACACTGGTAGCGTCAGCACATGGCGGCGTAGAAGAAGAGGGTCAGGAAGAGGATGCGTTTGTGATTGTCCAGAAGCAGCAGGGTGTACATCGCGGTTCATCTCCTCGTGGCGGTCGCCACGGAAGGAGGAATAGCGATGGGCATGCCGAACGGTGAGGCGAACTTTTGGCGAGGCGTCCAAGGTCATGCAATTGCGAGCATTAACGATTTTCTGCGTGTTCGGGGCGGTGCGGCGTCGGTTCCACATGATGTTGCGTCGACGCGACATGGGCCTGACGGCGGTGTTGCTCTGGGGCATCATGTTGATTTGCGTCGACGGGGTTTTCGCCGATGCGCGGCCGCTCGATGAGGCGATGGCGCGGCAGGCGTATCAGGTGGCGGAGAACTGGGTGCGTCGGGCGCGCGTGCCGGAGTCGACGCTGGAGATTGAGGCGGGCGACGTGATCGGGGTGCATGTGACGCTGCGCATCGACGGCCCGACGCGCGGACAGGGCATGGCGCTCGTGGCCGATCCGCTCAATCCGCCGGAGAGCATCAATGTGCTGGCCCTGCTTCGCAATGCGGTCAATGATGCGCTCAAGGATCTGGTGAGCACGCTGGAGAGGCCGATCGATGATCTGGCTCCGGCGGCGGCGGCGGCGGAACTGGACATCCAATTCGCCCATCGCCTTTCGCCCGTTCGCATCGCGCGGCTGGACGAATTGCCGTCGAAACTGGCGATCAATCTCGACGGGCTGGCCATGCATGCGGGCGGCGCCTGGGCGTGGACCTTCCCGGGCAATCGCATCGCGGCGAACACGAACATGCAGGGCCAGCTCAATCGGCTATTGAGCGATGTGAAGCTGCCGCTGACGAAGCTGCGTGAGATTGCTCAGCCGGGCGGGCCGGAGCTGTATCGATTCAGTGTGATTCACCTGGCGCAGATGCAGCCGGGCGCGGAGCCCAATGCGCTATATCGCGGGAATCTGCTCTGGCCGGCGGTCCCGCTGGATGATGCGGCGTTGAAGCTTCTGACCGAGCAGCTTGCGGATAATCTGCTTCGCCGTGCGCGTGACAACGGCCAGTTCGCCGGCACCTATGAACCGACCGCCGATGCGTACAACCCCGTGACCGCCCGGGCGGCCGATGCGGCGCTGGCGGCGTTCGCCCTGTCGCGCGTCGCCAAGTTGCCGATGCTCGACGAAGACCGCCGCCGCCGCGCCACCGACGTCGCCAACGCCGCCGTCATCGAATTGACCGGCGAGGAGCATGACCTGCCCGACACCGCCTTGACCCTGCTCGCCCTGCTCGAAACGCCCGGCGCTTCGCAGTTCAAAGGGCCTCGTCTGCGTCTCGCCACGACGCTCGGCCGCATGCAGACGCCCGACGGCCGCTTCAACTTCACCGACGAAGCCGGGGCGCATGTCGCATCGCTCTCCGCCGACGCACTCGCCACCGCCGCCCTCGTCGCTTATTACGACCGCACCCGCGATCCGCAGATACTCGCGCAGATCAAACTCGCGCTGGCCGCGCTCTGGAAGCAGGCCGACGGCGATGATGACAAGTTCGCCTCGACGCTGCCGTGGCTCGCCTACGCCGAGATGGACCTGGCCCGGCTCGATCAGGCGTCGGCCCATCTGCCCAAGCTGCACGACGCTTGCGAGCGACTCCTCAAGCAGCAGGTCAAGCCCTGGACCGGCCCCATTGACGAGGCCGCCCCCGCCGACACCGTCGGCGGCTTCACCATCGCCACCGGCATCACCAACGAACCCAACTGGCAATCCGCCCGCGCCCTGGCCGCACTCGCCATCGGACTCCGCGACCCGCGCGTCGTTCCCGACGCCGACCGCCCCCGCTGGCTCGTCGATGCTGGCCTCGCCAGCCGCTTCATCACCCAACTCACCATGCAGACCCCAAGCTGCTACTACACCCGCAACCGCACCGAAGCCCTCGGCGGCACGCGACTGGCCCTCTGGGACAACCGCGAGCCCCTCTACGCCACCGCCATGTCCCTTCTGGCCGTCACCGAGCTCGAACACACGCTGACCAAACCGTAATGCCGCTCCATGCATATGCTCCATCACATTTCGCTCGGCGTCACTGACCTGAAGCGGTCGGCGGCGTTTTACGATGCGGCGCTTTCGGCGCTGGGGTATGAGCGTGTCTGGGCGGATGACACAGCGATCGGATACGGACCGCCGGGCGGCGGCGACAGATTGGCGATCAAACTGCGCCCGGAAGCGACGCCGGCGGGACCGGGGTTTCATGTGGCGTTTGCGGCGCCGACGCCCGAGGCCGTCGCGGCATTTCACGCCGCGGCGATTGAGCACGGCGGGCGTGACAATGGCGCGCCCGGTTTCCGTCCGCACTACGGACCGAACTACTTCGCGGCATTCGTCGTCGATCCCGATGGTCACCCCATCGAGGCAGTCGTCGACGAATCACTCATGTAACGAATCGCACCATGGTCCGTCTTCGTCTTACTCCGGCCGAATGACTTTGATCGTCGCGCCGATGGCTTCGTCGTCGGTTTTGTGCATCTGGAGCGTCATCGAGGTGTAGTGCTTGAGGACGCCTTGCAAAACGGTGATGCCGCGGACGATTTTGGCGATGCGGTTGCTGGGTTCGACGTGCGTGGCTTCGGCCATGATCTCCGGGTGCATCTGGCGGCCGCGGTCGATCCAGGTCTGAATGTGCGCCGCGAGTCTCGGAGCGCGGAGGAAGCCCGTTACGATCGGCGCGTCCACATCTTCAAGGCCCATCGCCTTGAAATCATCCTGCATCACGAGCGACTTGCCCGGGTCGGCCGCCGCGTCGAGCATCGCTTTAAACATCGTCTCGTGCGACGTGATCACGTACCACTCCCCGACGCGGCCGTACGCCAGCTTGATCGTGCCCGCGAGGCCCGGCCGATTGAAATGCTGCGACAGCGACTTGCCGATGTCCGCCACGGAATACGGCTTGCCGTTGTGCGAAGCCATGCTCATCGCGATCGGGTCCACCTTCCACTCAAGCGTCGCGAGATTCGCGAACAAGAGCGCGCTGTTGACGAGTTTGTCGAGGTCGGTGGTGACGGTCGCATCGCGCATGTGGATCGCAATGCCGACGACCGGGGCGCTGAAGCCGGGGCTTGGGTCCATTTCCTGCGCCGTCGCCTCGCCGAGGAACAGCACCACGGGCGCCTGAAGCTTGGGCATGATGTCCTTGACATAGGTCTTGGGCGCGAGCACGCGATCGACAAGTTCGGTGAAGCGGATGTCCGGCTCGGTGTCGTAGCCGTTGATGGTCATGGCGGCGATCGTTCGCTCCGGCAGCGGACCGAATTCCGTCGCTCGGGCGGTCGAAAGCTTGCTCAAACCTTCAGCGAAATTCGGCGAGTGACCGGCGTAAGTCAGCGTCAGATTGCGATGCTCACGCTGCGCGGCTACGGCGTGCACCTCGTCCTGATCCGGATTGCGGAGGAACGCCACGGCCTGCCGATTCTGCGGCAATTTGCCGATCCACGTCTTGAACTGCTCATCGTCGGCCAGCGACTTGCCCTTGCCGACATTGGCGAGCATGTCCTTGATGAATACTTCATTGCGCGGCTCGCCCATCGCCATCCATTCATCCGCGAACGCGAAGCCCGCCGCCCCGTCGCCTGTCACATAAAGATCGAAGTTTCCCGCTTTACCCGCCGGCTGAAGCATCAGCCGATCGATCGCGACGGCGGCGTCGGCCTTGTCGACCTTCGAGAGCACCACGCCCGGCGCGCCGCCGTACGTGCCTTTGACCACCAGCGCGAGCACCTTGCCGAAGTACTTGTCGACAATCTGCGGCCCGGTCATCTGCATCATCGCCTGCACATCGCTCCACGCCTGCGGCTCGCGATTGGGCGGAAGCTGCGTCTGAAGATATTGCCCCAAGGGATCATTCGCCCAGTCGGCGCGAAGGGCTGCCAGATCATTGATCTCTACAAAAATGCTCGCATCGGCCGGCGCGAGTTTGGCGGCTTCCTGCGCGAAGCCGGTCGATGCCAGCGTCAATGCAAGCGTGAGGGTCAGTGTGATTCGATGAAGTAGCGTCGGCATGTTCAACCTCGGGGATGGTCATTGGCCGGTTTGCCCGGCTCGTTAATGTAGTTGGCGTCGAGCAGGTCGGCGATCTGATTCCAGTCCACCGCCGCTTCGACATCCGCCAGCCGCCAGCGCTGCGAGCGGTCGATCTGACTGCTCAGGTCACGCACCAGCGTGCCAACGGGGTTGGGCTTGACCTGCGGCGAAACCGGGGCCGGCGGCGCGATCGCCACGGATGCACCGATCTGCGGAGGCGATGCCGAATTGGAGAAGGTGATCCATACGGTCATCGCCAGCGCGATCGCCGCCGCGAAGGCGAGCCACGGCGTGAGCCGCGCGATGACCGGGTCGGCGGCGTGCGCGGTCCATGCATGCACGATGCGCTGCGTGAACGCCGCATCGCCGGCCGGCTCTTCGTCGCATGAAAGCATGGCAAGGTACTGCGACTCGCGCCGCCACTTGTCCGCACACGCCGGGCACTCGGCCAGGTGCGCGTCGAACGCGCGGGCCTGCTCGACGCCAAGCGTGGCGTCGCGCCGTTCGTCCCAACAGGTTTCGATGTTCGTGCAGGTGAGTTTCATGGCTGGGGCACCTCGTTTTGTGCGATGAGCAATTTGCGCATGGCGGCGCGGCCGCGGTGCAGGTGGCTCTTGACCGTGCCGACGGGCAGGCCCATGACCTGCGCCACTTCCTGCACGCTCAGTTCCTGCTGATGAAAGAGCACGACGGCCTGACGCTGCGCTTCGCTGAGCGTCGAAAGCGCCTTGCCAAGCTGAGCGCGGAGGCGGCGCTGCTCATCGCCCTTCTGGGCGGCGTCGCCGGGCTGCGGGCCCTCGCATCGGTGGTAGGAAAAGTCATCCGTGGCGATCATGCGTCTATCCCGCTGAGCGCGGTTGATGGTCAGTCGACGGGCGATGGTCAGCAGCCATGTCCGCATCGGATATTTCGGGTCGTAGCGATCGACGTAACGAAGCAGGCGGACGAAGGTATCCTGCGCCAAGTCATCGGCCAGATCGTCGCGGCCGGTCAGGCGACGCAGGAACTTGCGGACCATCGCCTGATAGCGCTCGATGAGCTGACCGGCGGCGGACGGATCCCCCGCCGCGGCCCGACGGGCCAAATCCGCATCATCCGGCTCGACGCACGCCGCAGCCGCCGGCGCCGGCCTGCCGCCGGAACTCGTCCTCATCGCCGCACTGCCGGGGGCTGCATCCATCGTCATCGGCCTGTTCACACCTTTCCCTACCACCGTATCGGCATTCGGTTGCGACCGGCAAACGAAATAGCCGGGCCGCTACGCGGCCCCGGCACCCCGCTTCCACCAATTGTAGAACACGCCCCGACTACTGCCCCGGCGCCGCCGGCAGGGTTGACTCGCCCTTGTCCGGCTCGATGTTGCCGATCTGATACCGCTCAATGTAAGCCACGTCCGTCACCGGCACCTTGACCTCGAACGCGTGCAGTTCATTGGGCGCGAGCATCGGCGTCTGGTAACGCCAATGTCCGATGATCCGGCCGAGTTTGTCGGCGATGCGGATCTCGAACGTGTATCGCCATGCGACGGACGAACGGTTCTGCCATGTGCCGCGCATCATGATGTGCTTGTGATCGATGTCGGGATAACGCTCCAGCAGCACTTCGCCGATTTCCGGGTCGATGTAGATCGACTCGTTGGGCAGGTTGTTGCGGATCACCGCGATCTTGTAATCGACGTCCCACCGCGGCGCCGCCGGATCGACCGCCACGGCCGGCGGGGGCGCGCTGATGATCTTCTGCTGCTCGACGCGCGTCGTGTCGCGCATCGCCGCCCGCGCCGCCTCCAGCTTCTTGCGCTCCACCGCGATCTGCTTGCGCTCCTCCTCCCACTGCTGCCGCTGCTGCTTCCATTCCGCAATCTGCTTCGGCGCATCCGGCTCACTCAAAAACGCCCGGACCTCCTCAAGTTCGTGCTGCGCCTTCTGCAGTTCAAGCTGCGTGCGGGCCAGCTCCTGTCGCATCGCCGCAAGTTCGCTGCGCATGGCCGTCAGCGCATCGGTTTCGTCCTCGCCGTGCGCTGTCATCGGCAGCGCAATCAGCATGACAAGACCCATGACCCGACCGACCGATGAGATGCGTTTGGCGAGCGGCATCAGCGACCTCCACAATTGCCGGGACCGACACTCTGAGTATAGGGACGCTCAACCGCCCGATGCGTTCCCACGGGGCCGCGCGGACAATGTAAAATCCTCCTCATGTTTGAAACGATTTTATGGCGATCGACCCCATGATTGATCCGTGCATCATCGCCCTGGACCTGGGCACGAGCGGCTGTAAAGCCCTCGCGCTGTCGCGCACCGGCCGCATCATGGGCAAGACCTACCGCGCGATCACCACTTCGCGCCCCGCCGCCGATCGCTTCGAACAGGCGGCCGACGAAGTCTGGCGCGCCGCCGCCGCGGCGCTGCGTGAACTGACCGCCGGGGTACCGGTCGACCGAATCGCCGGCGTGGCGATGAGCGGTGCGATGCACACGCTGATGCCCATCGGTGACGACGATCAGCCGCTCGCCCCCGCTTCGACATGGGCCGACCAGCGCGGCGGGGAAATGCTCGACACGCTCCGTCGCGAAGCGGACTTCGATGCGCTTTATGCCCGCACCGGTTGTCCGCTGCTCCCGTTGTATCATCCGCCGCGATTGCGATGGTGGGCGAAGTTCGAGCCGCGCGTGTTTGAACGGGCGGCGCGCTTTGTCGGGTTGACGGACTTCGTCGTGCATCGGCTGACTGGCACATGGGCGATGAACACCAGTCTCGCCGCCGCGACGGGGTTGCTCGATGTGCGGAGCGCGACATGGCACGGGCCCTCGCTCAAACTCGCCGGATTCGATGCAAGCCGACTGCCTCCGCTGGTGGACGCCCGCGCGGTTGTCGGTCGTGTCACGCATGCGGCGGCGAGCGCCACCGGTCTGCCGCCGGGTTTGCCGGTCGCGGCGGGCGCGAGCGATGGGGCGCTGGCGAATCTGGGCGCGGGCGGCGATGACGGTTCGATCGTCATGACGATCGGCACCAGCGCCGCCGTGCGACGCCTCGCCGACGCTCCCCGCTTCGATCCGCAGCGGCGGACCTGGTGCTACCTGCTGCACGAAGGCCGCTACCTCAACGGGTGCGCCCTCAACAACGGGGGCATGGCGCTGACCACGATCGCCGACCGGTATTTCGATGACCTGCCCCAGCTTTTTTCCGCCGCCGCCGGCGTCGCGCCGGGCGCGGATGGCGCGATCGTCGTGCCGTTTTTCACACCCGAACGCGGCGTGCCGTTTTCACCGATGATCCAACCGCATGCCCCCGAAGGTTTCGACCGCGCCCACATCGCCCGCGCCGCCGTCGAAGGCCTCGCCATGTCCCTCGCCATCGCGGTCAGAACGCTCGCCCCGCAGCGACCCGTTGACGCGCCCCTGCGTCTGACCGGCGGCGTGACGAAATCGCCGCTCATGGCGCAGATTCTCGCCGATGTACTCGGCTCGCCGCTCCAGCTTGTCGACGCCGCCGATGCCTCCGCCATCGGCGCGGCGATCATCGGGCACATGGCGCTCAAACACATTGTTCGCCCCGCCGAAGTTCCATTGCTGGACGCCACCGGCGCGTTCGTCGAACCCGACCCGGCGACGCGCGGAGTTTATGAGGCGCGGCTGGCGCAATTCCGCGAACTTTGCGGCATGTGATCAAGCCAAGCTGTGGCACAGCGCCGTGACGCGGCGCTGCTTGACTTGCGGGGGTCAGGTTTTGGGTTTGGCCAGAGCGCGTGTGGCGCCGGTGGAGATGCCGCCGTCGATGAGGAGGGTTTGGCCGGTGATGTAGGCGCTGGCGTCGGACGCGAGGAACACGATGGCCCCGTCCAGGTCATCGGGTTTGCCCGGGCGTTTGAGCGGGATGCGGTCACACAGGTAATCGACCCATTCCTGATTTTCGTACATGACCTTGTTCTGTTCCGTGCGGAACCAGCCGGGGGCGAGACAGTTGACGGTCACGCCGAATTTGCCCCAGTCGTCGGCGAGACTCATGGTCAGTTGCTTCGTCCCGCCCCGACTCGCGCAGTACGGGCCGAGGCCGGCGTAGCCGAACACGCTCGTGACGGACCCGATGTTGATGATGCGCCCGTAGCGCCGCTCGATCATGCCTCGGGCGATGGCCTGAGCGACGAAGAACGTGCCGCGCAGGTTCGTGTCGATGACGAGATTCCAGTCGTCCCATGTGATGTCCAGCGCGGGCTTGCGCACATTGCACCCGGCGTTGTTGACGAGGATGTCGATCCGGCCGTATGCCGCCCCGGCTTGGCGCGACATGTTCTCGATGCTCGCCTTGTCGCGCACGTCAAGCTCGATCGGCACGGCCTTGCGGCCCATCGCGGCGATCTCGTTGACGAACGGATCGAGCGACGCCGCATCGCGCGCCGTGACGATCAGGTCCGCCCCCGCCCGCGCCAGCGCCCGGCCGAAGTATTGCCCCAATCCCCGACTCGCGCCGGTGACCAGCGCAATGCGTCCCGTCAGATCGCAAAAATTGTGGCTCACGTTGATTCTCGATGGATCAAGGTTGGAGAATAACTTTCATCAGCCCCGGTTCGTGGGCGTACAGGCGGTCGAACCAGCTCGGGCCCTCTTCGAGCGGAGCGACGGCGGTGATCATGCTCGACACGTCGATCGCGCCGCGGGCGAGCAGGTCGATGCACGCCGGGTACTCGCCGCTCGATGCACATGTACCCGACAGCCGCAGCTCGCGCGTCACCACCTGTTGCAACGGCAGCTCGACGTTCGGCGAAACATTGCCGACGAGCGTCAGAGCGCCGCCCTTGTGCAGGGCCGCGATGGCCGTCTTGATCGTGGCCGTCGCGCCGACGACTTCAAACGCCACGTCGGCGACATCGACCGGCGGCGTCTGTGTTTTGGCGTTGACCACTTCGTCCGCACCGAGCTGTTTAGCGAGCTTGAGGCGATCATCGTCGAGGTCGATGGCGATGATGCGCCCGCAGCCGGCGAGTCGGGCGGCCTGTATGACGAGCAGGCCGATCATGCCGCTGCCGACGACGACGGCCGTGTCGCCGAGCTTGATCGGCGTGCGGTTGACCGCATGCACCGCGACGCTGACCGCCTCGATCATCGCGGCCTTCTCGAAGCTCAGTTCATCGGGCAGGCGGTAGACGATATGGCGCGGCACGGCGACGAACTCGGCGAACGCGCCGTGCTGACGATAGTCGCCGCAACTCACGCCCAGCACCCGTCGATTGTCGCAGAGATTCACATCGCCCCGCCGGCAGTAGCGGCACTTGCCGCAGTAGACGGTCGAATCGAATGTGACGCGATCGCCAGGTTTGAATTCGCTGACCTGCGAGCCGACGGCTTCGATGACGCCGGCCGCCTCGTGCCCCATCACCAGCGGGGGAATCCGCCGTCCGGTCGAGCCGTCGTACCCATGAATGTCCGACCCGCAGATGCCGCAGGCACGCACGCGCACCAGCACATCCTCCTCGCCGATGACCGGCACGGGCATGTCGGTGAGCGACAGCCGACGATATTCACTGAGCAGCATCGCTTTCATGGTTCACCCATTCATCAAAAACCCATGCCGCATGTCCGCAGGCGCACGCGCAGGAGGTACATGTCGGCGGTGATGAAGAGTGTATGCCCGTCCTCGCCGAAACAGCAATTGCCGGTGGCCTGACCCGTGAGAATCGTGCCCAGGTGCTTGCCTTCGGGGCTGAGAATCAGCACGCCGCCGGGGCCTGTCGCGAACAGGTTGCCCTTCTTGTCGACCTTCATCCCGTCGGGCAATCCCTTGCGGCTCGACGTCATGCCCGTCACATCCAACAGCACGCGCCCGTTGCTGATCGACCCGTCGGGATTGAAGTCATACTGCATCCACAGCGCCGCCTTCGGGTCCGACTGCGCGATGTAGAGCATCTTGCCATTGGGCGAAAACGCCAGCCCATTGGGAAACGTCAGCTTGTCGGTCAGCAGCGTGACTTTGCCATCGGGCGCGATGCGGAACACGCCTGCGTAGGGCAACTCGCGGGCAGGGTCGTCGAAGCCCTTGGCAAGCCCGTAAGGCGGATCGGTGAAGTACAGCGCGCCATCGGGCCCGAACGCGGCGTCATTGGGGCTGTTGAAGCGATTGCCATCGTACTTGTCGGCGATCGTGTCGAACTTCGGGCGCGGGTAGTCGGTGCGCGGAATCATGCGTGCGAGCCGCCGGTCGCCGTGCTGACAGAGAATCAGTCGCCCGTTGGCATCGATGACCAGCCCGTTCGATCCCGACTCCTTGTCGCGCGGCACGTCGCCTGTGTAACCCGACGGCTTGAGGTACACGCTCGACCCTTCGCCTTCTTTCCATTTGAAGATCGTGTTCTCCGGCACGTCGGAGAAGATGACATACCCGCCGCGCTTGACCCACACCGGGCCCTCGGACCAGTTGTATCCCTCGGCGAGCACTTCGATCTTCGCATCGGGAGCGATGAGCGTATCGAGCGCGGGGTCGAGGCGTTCGATGGAACCGAGCGTGGGGTACACATGCGAGGAACAACCGGCGAACAGGACGACCGCGAAGATCAGAGCCGCGAGGCGGGTGACGATGTTCATGACGTTTCTTCCGGGAGTCAGACCATGGGGTAGACGAAGGCGAGAATGATGGTGACGATGCCGGACGTGAGGCCGCAGATGGCCAGCAGCGGGGTCCACGACTTGAGACTTTCCAGTTCCGTGAGCCCGCCCATCTTCGAGTAGATCCAGAATCCCGAGTCGTTCATCCACGACCCGACGAGCGAGCCGGACCCGATGGCGAGTGCGAGGTAGACGGGGTGGAAAGTGAGCGAGCCGGGCGTAATCATGGCGGCGATCATGCCGCTGGTGATGATCATGGCGGCGGTGCTGGAGCCCTGCGCGAACTTGATGAGCGAGGCAATGCCGAAGGCGAAGAGCAAGAGCGGGATACCGGCGGTGGCGGTCTTGCCGAAGGCGTGCTCGACGGCCTCGCCGAGTTGGGCGGCCTTGAGCATCGCCCCGAAAGCGCCGCCGGCGGCGGTGATGAGAATGATCACGCCGCCGGACATGAGGGCCGCCTCGATGGTGTGCGCCAATTGGTCGCGCGTCGGGCGGCGCTGGAAATAAAGCGTGGTGACGGCGATGGCGGTCGAGAACAAAAGCGCCAGATTGGGATTACCCAGTACATTGGTCCACTGAAAAAGCTGTGCGATGCCCAGTCCGCCGGCCGCCGCTTTGAGAATGGCGTTCGTCAGATCGGGGTCGCTCAGCGGCGCGTCGGGGATCGCATGCTGGGCCATGACCTTGACGATCGAGTTGGCGGTGATGAGCACGATCGGCAGGATGATCGGCAACAGCGCCACGATCAGATTCGGCTCGCGCTCCTCGGGCGTCGGCGTCGCCATCGCGTCACCCTCGGCGAGCGGGCGCATCTCGATGGGCATGACCGAATCGAGCCAGCGCCCGTAGAGCAGGCCGGCGCACATGGCGGGGAACCCGACGATCAGGCCCATCATGATCATGACGCCCAGGTCGACGCCGAGTTTGTTGGCGATGAAGAGCGGTCCGGGCGTGGGGGGCACGAGCGTATGGGTCACGCCGCCGCCGGCGACGATGGCCATGAGCACTTTGAGGTAGCTTTTGCCGGTGCGCCGGTAGGCCGAGCGGGCGAGCGGGACGAGCAGGTAGAACGCGGTGTCGAAGAACACGGGGATGGAGAGCACGAAACCACTGCCGGCGAGGGCGAAGCTGGCGCGCTTTTCACCGAGGAGCAAAAGAAATGCACGCACGATGCGATCGGCCGCCCCGCTGTCCATCATCGCTTGCCCGATGACGGCGGCGAGGGCGATGACGATGCCGATGCTCGCGGCGGTCGAACCGAAGGCGGCGGCGACGCGCTCGATCTTCGTGGCCCACTCGCCCGGCGCCATCAGACTCACGACGATCGCCGCGGTGATCAGCGCAATGAAGGCATTGACGCGGAGGGCCACGATCATGCCGATCACGATCACGACGCCGACGATGAGAATGAAAAGCGGTGATAGCCCCATGTGAGGGGCTATCGTACAGCGATGCACGAAGTTGGCAACCCGGGACCGCGTGAAATCACGGGGCTTCGGTGACGGCGGTCGAGCGCGGGGCGACCGAAGCGGGCGCGGCGGCGGTCGTGATCGGCGTGCCGTTGATCATGCGGGTCGGCGGCGAGAGGATGACGGCTTCGCCGCCCTTGAGGCCGTCGAAGACATGGACCTTGCCGTCGTGCGGTTCGCCGAGCGTGACGCGGACCTGCGTGGCCTTGTCGCCGTCGGCGATGAACACACGATTGACGCCGGCGAAGGACACGATCGCTTCAGTGGGCACTTCGACGACGGGAATCCGCTCAGGAAGAAGGATCGCCGCCATGGCGAAGGCCCCAACCTTCAATTCCGCCTTCGGGTTGGCGATGAGAATCTCCACGGGAAACGCACGGCTGACGACGTCCACCTGCGGACTGACGCGGCTGACCACTCCCTCGAACGGCTCGTCAAACGCCCGCAGCGTCACGCGCACCTTCAGCCCCGCCGCGACCTTCACCGCGAACCGCTCGGGCACCATCGCGCGCAGACGGATCGGATCATCCACGAGAATGCGGAACAGCGCATCGCCCTCCTTGACGTAATCGCCGACCGCCACCATGCGCTGCGCGACCGCGTAAGGCGTCGCCGCCTTGTCCGACGGCATCGGCGCACGGATCGTCGCGTCGACGAGGCGCTGGCGGGCCTGCTCCAGTTCGGCCTGACGCGTCTGTGCCTCCGCCAGCAGCGCCCGCGCATTGACCTGCTCCAGCTCGAACGCGCTGCGCGCGACTTGGAAAGCCGTCTGCGCATCGGCGAATTCCTGCTGTGAAATCAGCGGCGGGGTCTGCTCGTAAAGCTTGCGCAGTCGCTCGAAGCGGCTCGATGCATTGTCGAGCTCGAACGAATACCGCCGCACTGTCGGCACTTTGGTCACGTCAAAATCCGCCGCCGGGAAGTCGGCCAGGCCGAGCTTGGCCAGCGTCGCTTTGACCGCCATCGCGCCTTCGTTGACCGCCAGTTCGAAGTCGCGCGGATTGATGACCGCGAGCGTCGCCCCCGGCGCCACGCGATCGCCCAGGTCATGATCGATCGACACGATGCGGCCGGGCACTTTGGCGGCGATCGTCACATCGGCGTCGGCTTCGAGCGTCCCCGTCACCGCAATCTCCGGCTGGTACATCGCATTGACCGCTGCGACCGTCTTCACCGCCACGGGCTTGTCAATCTTCGGCGCCCCGCTGGTCTTCTCCGGCTCCGGCTTCTCGCAGCCCACGAGCAGCGCGGCGAAAAATGAAACGACGAGCAGTCGCACCACGCCGGGTTGATGTGATATAGTCATACGCATACGGATGATTATACCTCGGATCGCGACTATATTGTAACGGACGCGTTTTCCCGCTGACCATTTTCCAGGTCCTGCTTTTCGGAGTCGATCGTTGCCGAGTGCGCTGTGGCGGAACAGATTGATGTGGGTCGTGGCGGCGGCGCTGGCGGCGTTTGGCGGCGGCTGCGCGGTGGATCAGGACAAGGAGATGGCGCCCTATCGCGAGGCGCTGGGGATCACGAAGCCGGCGGACGCGGCGGAGGACGGCAAGCCGGCGACGCTGGAGCAGGTGCTTGAATGGACGAATCATAATTACGAGCCGTTGCAGATCGAAGGCGAGACGTACATTCAATCCGTCATCGAACGCCAGCGCGCGATCGCGAACTTTTTACCCACGCTGACACTCGCCCCCGAGTACTCGCATCGGGCCGGGCAGGTCGGCGGGTCGAACAATCGGGCGGCGGATCAGACGCAGGTCACGGCGGGACTTGAGCAAAACATCTTCAACGGGTTTTCGGATGTCGCTCGGCTCTATGCCGACGCCGCCACGATCGACGAACGCCGCGCGATTCTGTTGACGCTTCAGGCCAACGTGCTGCTCGACGCGGCCGGGGCTTTTTATGATGTGCTCCGCCTTGAGCACACGGTCGACGTGCTCGTCAACACGGCTTCCGTGCAGGACGCGCGCGTCAAAGACATTCAATCGCGGCTCAACAACGGTCTGGCGCGCCCGCTGGATGTGTCACAGGCCGAGGCGCAGTCCGCCGGCACGCGCGTCAAGCTCGTCGCCGCGCGTCAGGCCCTGTCCAACGCCCGCACGGCGCTGGGCCTTTTCACCGCCGCGCCGATGGCGTCGCGCCCGCTGACCGACAGCTTCGATCCTCCGGCGGATGCGCCCGGTGCGGCGTCGATGCAGACGCTCGCCATCCGAGAACGTCAGGAACTCGTTGCCGCCGACGCCGCCCTGCGGGCAGCGCGGCACGAAGTCGATGCGGCGTTCGGACAGTATTACCCCTCGGTGACGCTGAACCTCGAATATGTGCTCACGGTCGAAAATGCCATGACGGAGCAAGGGTGGAATACGGTATTGCGGGCGAACCTGCCGATCTTCTCGGCGGGGCGCATCGAGGCGGATGTGCGCGAGGCGTGGTCTAAAGTACGGCAGGCGTTTCTCAATTCCGTATTGACGCGACGCACGGTGTTCAGCGAAGTCGAATCCGCCCGCACGGACTTCGCCGCGGCGGGCGAACAGATTCGCGAACTGCGTCAGCGATTGAGCACCGCCGAGCTGGCCCTCAAGCAGGCCGAGGCGAGTTACGACGCCGGGCTGGCGACGAATCTGGAGCGGCTCACCGCGCAGGACGACCTGCTCAACACGCGACTCGACCTCGTTTCGCAGGAATATGTGCGCAAGGTGGCGTATCTGTCGCTGCTCCGCGCGACAGGCCGTCTGCGGTCGGAACTGAACATCGGAGCGGCGCACTGACATGCGGAATCTCCCGGAAATCTGCATCCAGCGCCCCGTCTTCGCCACGATGCTCATCATGGCGCTCGTCGTCATCGGCGTCGCCGCCTTGATGAATCTCGGCGTCGATCGTTTCCCTTCCGTCGACCTGCCGCGTGTTTCCGTCCGCACCAACCTTCCCGGCGGAACGCCCGAGGAAGTCGAAACCGAAATCACCGAACGCATCGAAGAAGTCGTCAACACCGTCGACGGCATCGACGAGCTTCGCTCCATCACCGGGGCCGGCTCGTCGATCGTCATCGCCGAGTTCAAACTCGAGCGTGACATTGACTCGGCGGCTCAGGACGTGCGCGATCGCGTCGCCACCGTCCTGCGCAATCTCCCCGACGACACCGACCCGCCGACAATCAGCAAATACGACAACGATTCGCAGCCGGTCCTGATTCTCTCGCTCTCGGGCGATCGCACGACGCGCGAGCTGACCGAACTGGCGGACAAGATTCTCAAAAGGCAACTGGAGCGTTCCGAAGGCGTAGGCGAAGTGCGCATCGTCGGCGGGCTTGAGCGCACGATGAACATCTGGCTCGACTCCGACCGCCTCTCGTCCTACAAGATTCCCGTCGCTCAGATTCGCGACGCCATCGCCAATCAGAACGCCAACACCTCCGGCGGCAACGTCACCGGCGATCAGCAGGAGCAGGTTCTCCGCACCGTCGGCCGACTCCCCGATCAGGAGGCCTTCGACGACCTGATCATCGCCCGGCTCAACGGCGTGCCGGTGCGCCTGCGCGATCTGGGTCATGCCGAGGACGGCACCGCCGAGCAGCGCAGCTTGTCGCGCCTCGACGGCAAACCGACCGTGACGCTGGAGATTCAGCGCCAGTCGGGGGCGAACACCGTGGCGGTGATCGAAGCGGTGAAGGCGAATCTGGAGCGCGTGCGGGGTCAGCTTCCGCCGGATGTGCAGGTCCAGGTCATCCGTGACCAGTCGCGTTACATCTACGCCGCCCTGCACGAAATCGATTTCCATCTCATCGTCGGCAGCATCCTCGCCTGCATGGTGGTGATGCTCTTCGTCCGCAACTGGCGCGTGACGCTCATCACCGGCATCGCCATCCCGACCTCGCTCATCGGCACGTTCGGCGTCATGTGGGCGATGGGCTTCACCCTCAACGGCGTCACCATGCTCGCGCTGGTCCTCATGGTCGGCATCGTCATCGACGACGCCATCGTCGTGCTCGAAAACATCTACCGGTTCATGGAGGAAAAGAAGCTCTCGGCGTTCGAGGCGGCGCGACAGGGGACCGCCGAGATCGCGCTGGCGGTGCTGGCGACGACGCTGAGTCTGGCGGTGATATTCGTGCCCGTGTCGTTCATGTCGAGCATCAGCGGGCGCTTCCTCTACCAGTTCGGCATCACCGCGGCGGCGGCCGTGATGATCAGTCTGCTCGTGTCGTTCACGCTGACGCCCTCCATGTGCGCCCGCCTGCTCAAACCGCCCAAGGCAGAGGACGGTCACGCACATGACTCGCGCACCGGGTTCTATCGATTCATCGACGGGGGGTACATGTGGCTCCTCCGCGGCGCGATGCGGTTTCGATGGGTCATCGCCCTGCTGGCGATCGCCACCATGCTCGCGGCGATTCCGATCTACGGGCTCGTCCAGCAGGAATACCTGCCCAGCGACGTCGACGAGGCGGAGTTCGAAGTCTCCGTCACCGCGCCGGAGGGCACGAGCATCCGCGCCATGGACGACGTCATGAAGCAGATCGAACATGACGTGACCACGACGCCCGGCGTCACCATGACGCAGTCGAGCTTCGGCGGCAGCTTCCTGGGCAGCCCCAACACCGGCAGCGTCTACGTCCGCATCGAACCGCATGAAAAGCGGCTCTTTTCCATCACGCGCCTCATCGAAGACACGCTGCACGGTCACCCCGCCTCGTCGTGGACCGGCACGTACCATCAGCGTGACGTCATGCTTGCCATCCGAAAGAAACTCAAACGCTATCTGCCGACGATCCGCACGCGCGTGCGCAACTTCGAATCCTTCCGCATCGGCGGCGGCAACTATGACATCGACTTCGTCATCCGCGGGCCCGATCTGGACAAGCTCGCCAAATACGCCGAGACGCTCCGCGACGAGTCGGACCAGATCGGCGGGATCACCGACGCCGACACCACGCTCAAACTCGACAAACCGGAGCTGCGCGTGCACATCGACCGGGACCGCGCGGCGGACATGGACATCGACGCGCGCGAGTTGGGCACGGCCCTGCGCGTGATGATCGGCGGGGACAACGAAGTGTCGCGCTTCCGCGATCCCGATGCGGACGAGGATTATGACGTGCGCCTGCGGCTCTCGGAAAGCTATCGCAGGAATCCGGCCATTCTCGACTGTCTATATCTGACACGTCCGAGCGGGGCGCCGGTTCAACTTTCGCAGATCGCCAGCATCGAGGAGGGCCGCACGCCGTCGCGCATCGACCGGCTCGACCGGCAGCGGTCCAACCGCCTGCGTGCGGGCATCGCGCCGGGCTTTGCGCAGGCGGATCGACTCGAAGCGGTGCGCCAGGCGGCGGACAAACTGAACATGCCCTCCGCCTACACCTACAGCATCAGTGGCAAGGGACGCGAGCTGGAACGCACGTTCACGCAGTTTTTGTGGGCTTTTCTGCTGTCGGTGATCTTCATGTACATGATCCTCGCCGCGCAGTATGAGAGCTTTATTCATCCGCTGACGATTCTGCTGTCGCTGCCGCTGTCCGTGCCGTTCGCGCTCTTGTCGATCTGGGCGACGGGCAGCACGCTCAACCTGTACTCGGCCCTCGGCGTGCTGGTGCTCTTTGGCGTGGTGAAGAAGAACGCCATTCTCCAGGTCGATCACATGATCCAGCTCGAAGCGGCGGGCATGGACCGCGCGACGGCGATTCTCGAAGCCAATCGCCATCGGCTGCGTCCGATTCTCATGACGACGCTGACGCTCGTCGCCGGCATGACCCCCCTGCTCGTCGGCACCGGCCCCGGCGCGGAAGAGCGCTATACGATCGCCGTCGTCATCGTCGGCGGACAGTCGCTGTCGCTGCTTTTGACGCTGCTGGTCACGCCGGTGGCGTATTCGTATTTCGACGACATTCAGCGTGTGTTGAAATTGAAGGGGCGGCGGAGCGACGCCGTCGTGCCGGCAACGCCGGATGCGCCAATGTGATGGATGTAGCGATATGGCGATGTGTCGAAAGCACGCCGTGCGCGGCGTCGCGAAACGGGGACGCGGGGATTGACATCACCACACCGCCATTTCACGAAATGCGCGCACGGCATGACTGGGGGGAGCTTTGGCGAATCGCAAGGGGATGGACTTGCGATCTTTCGCGGCCCGCTCCCCCCAGCCATGGTTCACCCGTGGCCCCCCTCCGGAGCCACCGGACGGTCTTACGCGGCACGCATCGATCCTCGAGGCGAACGAGCAAGGCGCCCGTGACTGTGTGGTCGTGCGGAACATATGACAGTCGCCGCCGGCGCGGTCACCACAACCATGCCGCAAATTTTTCTGGAGAGTCCCGTTATGTCCGGTTCGCCGCGGCGGTTACCGACGACGGCGCAGGACGAGCATCGCACCGGTCAGACCCATGAGCAGGCCGCAGCTCGGCTCCGGTGCGGACGTGAGGTTTAATGAGAGGTGCGGCACGTTGCCCAGCAAGGCGATCCACTGCGCTTCGTCCGCCCAAGTCCACGGCTCGGCTTCATCGCCGATCAGCACGGCGACCGGATTCGTCACGGGGTTGAACGCCGGCTCGTGGAACGGGCCGCCGACCGAGCCGACGAACGGATTCGTGCGATCGCCGATCACTGCGACCGATACGCCGATCGGCGATTCTCCGCCGCCTCGATTGGCGATGACATGACCGAACCCGCCCCATGAACCCGGCAAGTCCGTCGCATCGCCTTCCGTGTCATCGTCGTTGGCATCGACGATGACTGGAATGTCGTGCGTGGCCCCGGTCACGATCGGCAGCGGCAGGCCGAACCCGCCGCGATCGCCGCCGTCCTCACGAATCCATCGCGGACCGTCATGCCCCCAGTTGCCCTCAAGATTCTCGAATCGCACCGGGAAGAATCCGTGCAGCGGCAGGTCCGTCGTGAACCCGCCGGCGAAACCGAAGATCGGATGGTAAGCGTCTGTTGCATCATCGTCATCGTGCGCCGCCGCCGCGTCGGACGCATCGCCATGCGCGACGATCGCTTCGTGCGACTCGGTGATCGGAGAAGCGTTGGTCTCCTCCGAACGGGCGCGGTGACGAGCCGCGGGGGCGTGACCACGCTCCGTCTCCTCGCTCGCGGCGGCGATGGTGCGTCCCGGCTCATTGCCCGCCGGCGGATTGACCGCGGATGGGTTGGAGCCCGCCGCAATCATCGCCGCGACGTTCGTCGTCGGCGGGGCGACTGTCTCATTCGGCGCGCCGACGTTCGTCAAGACGCCCTCCGCACCGAACAGACCGGCATCCGAGCCGAGACTGCGCGGACGTGTGGTCATGTTCGATGGTCCGCGCGTGCCGCTGTAGTACCACGCGGGTACGGCGATGAAGTTCATCGCTTCATGATTCGAACGCGCGGCCGCATCGGTGCTTTGCCGGTCCGCCGCGGCGCTCTCGTCCATCGCATCGTCCGAGGGCGAATGCGTCTGCCCATGCGGCGAAACCAGCACACCGGCCAGCAGCACGACCGCCGCGACCTTGCATGCCGTGCCACCGGGCGTCGAAAGCAGGCCGA
This sequence comes from Planctomycetota bacterium, assembly GCA_016125255.1. Classification (NCBI taxonomy): domain Bacteria; kingdom Pseudomonadati; phylum Planctomycetota; species Planctomycetota bacterium. Next base: position 51,680 of record WGMD01000022.1, read on the forward strand.
CCCATTCGGCGACCGCGGTGCGACGGACGATGCCGGTGAAGACGAGGGCGAGCGTGCCGACGAGGCCGCGTTCGCTGAGCGTCTGTCGGAGCCAGCGCATGGCGCGGGCGCGGCGTTTGGCGACGGCCTGCTGGCTGATGCCGTGCTCCTTGGCGACCTGGGCCTGCGTGCGGTCGCCGAGGATCGTCTGCTCGATGATCACGCGATCAAGCTGCTCAAGCTGCGAAAGGCACTGGCGGATCAGTGCATGCATGTCCTGCTGATCGTCGGTCGCATCCTGCGCCCGGTCGGTGCAGGCGACCCCCGCCTCGCGCCGCCGGCGGGCGCTGTCGGTGCGGATCATCGACACGGCCGTGTTCACCGCGCACCGGTGCAGCCAGCCGCCCAGCCGCCCGTGAATCTCCGCCGCGCCCAGCGAGAGCTTCAAGAACACTTCCTGCGCCGCATCGAGCGCGTCGGCGTTGTTCTTGAGCCGCTGGTAACAGACGCGATACACCTGCCGTTCGTATCGCAGCACCAGTTGCTCAAACGCCGCGGCCGAGCGATCGGCGATGTATTCGTGAATCAACTGCTCGTCGCTGCGGAGCGCGAGTGGGTTCCCCGGTCGAACCGGCGCGGCGGGCGAACAGACATGAGGATCATGGATCATGGAACATCACACCATCAAGCGGCTGTGCAGTTACAAAAGCGCGGACAGGCGATCCCGTCGCGTTCGCAACCCACATGATCACACCTGCGACCGCATCCGTACGATCGCAACCGTGTCTGCCGGCCATCCGCTTGCATGGTTCTGATGCAAATCCGGCAGGATGAAGCATCTGCCGAAAATATACACCACCAACCCCCGCGAATCAATGAAATTCCCCCATCGCCTAGGTCACGACGCGACCCCTGTCCGTCACATTCCCCGCGCGCGCTCACGGCCCGGCGCCTGCACCGGGCCGCGTCGCGGCGGGTTCGGATATCCTCCGCTTTAAACCGTTTGTGCAGCCAATGTAAACGCCGGCAGTGGAACGACCTTCCCGCCCGCCAGGGCCGACTCATGCGCACAGATCCCCACGCATGTCCAGTTCGCCGACTGCACCGCGTTGGGCCACGGATCGCGATCCTCCATCAGCGCCGACACCATCTCGTTGACGAGATGCGGATGCGATCCGCCGTGCCCCCCGCCCTGAATGAACGACAGGTGCCCCGCGTCCTCGATCGACTGCGTGAACTTGCGAATCGGCTCCGGCAACAGATGCGCAAAGTCCGGCGTCTGGACGCGCTGAGCAATCTCCGGCTCCGGTTTCTTGGCCGTGTGCAGCACATGCTCCTCGCCTTCGATCAACGCCCATTCAAAACTCTTCTTCGTCCCGTACACATCAAAGCTCTCGCGGTACTGACGAGCCGTGTCGTACAAAAAGCGCCAGATATGCGCCGCCACATCCGACCCCGCGATCTTGATGTGACACGACTCGACCGCGAACTTGTTGCCGCTCTTTTGGGCGATGTCCTCGCGCACCGTTCCCGACCCGAAGCACGACACATACTCCGCCCGCCCGTCGACCAGTCCCAGCACCGGGCTGACCACATGCGTCGCGTAATGCATCGGAATCATCTTCTCCCAATACGCCGGCCAACCGTCCATGTCCTGCGGATGCGACGCCGCCATGTACTGAATCTTCCCCAACTCGCCCTTCTCGTACATCTCCTTGATGAACAGAAACTCGCGGCTGTACACGACCGTCTCCGCCATCATGTACTTGAGCCCCGTCTCCTCGACGAGCTGGCAAATCTGCTCGCATTCCCTGACCGTCGTCGCCATCGGCACCGTGCACATCACATGTTTGCCCGCCTTCAACGCCTCCATGCTCATCCATGCATGATCCGGAATCGGCGAGTTGATATGCACGAAGTCCACCGCCTCGTCGGCCAGCACGTCCTCGTACTTCGTATACCGCTTGGCGATCCCGAGGTGGTCGCCGACCTTGTTCATCTTCTCGACATTGCGCTGACAGATGGCGTGCACGTGCGCGTTCGGATGCGCCTGGTAGATCGGAATGAACTCCGCGCCGAATCCGAGTCCGACCATCGCGACGTTGACCTTCGACTTGCTCATGACGATTCCCTCTGGGTGTGTCTATTTGACCGGTTTGAGAAACAGGTAATCGAGTGCGAACATGTAGCGCGGCTCCGCCTCCGCGTTCTTGCCGACCATCTTCACGGTGAGCGTCGCCCCCGGCGAAAGCTCGTAGGTGCCCAAATCGACCGGCCCGGTCGAGATCACATCCGACCGATCGCCGCGCGGTGCGTTAAATAAATCAATGGCGTTGCCCGCCGGTTTGCCGTCGATCTGAAGCGACACGATCCCGTAGTCCCGCGCCTTGGTCATCGCCGCGAACACCTGGTATTTGCCGCTCTTTTCGACCGGAATCGCCAGCGTCAGCGCATCGCCGACCTTCGCGTTGATCCACCAAAGATGCTGCGACCCCGACCATCGATCCGCCGCGAAGCCGCCCATGTCCTGCGGCTTGGCCTGCCCGCCGCTGACCTTGACGACCTTCATCGACTCCCCTTCGATCGCCCCCGCGACGCGACCCGTCGCCGCATCAATCGTCGGCCCTTCCCCCGGCAAGGGAATCTGCCGCGGGCTTCTCAGATACGCTGCCAGATCGCGCACATCCGCATCCTGCATCGTCGCGAGCAAGCCCTCGGGCATCATCGACATCGCCATCGTCTTGCGGTCCGCGATCTGCGCCTTGTCGACGACGCTCGCCTCCGTCACCGTCTGCACCGTGACGGTCGAATCGTTCTCCTGCCGGATCATCCCGCTGACGATGCGCCCGTCCTTGAGCGTCAACACCGAAAGCTGGTAATCGACGCCGACCGTCGCATTCGGATCGAGCACGTTTTCGAGAAGATAGTCCAGGTCCGCGCGGTTGGAGCCGGTCAGATCGGGGCCGATTTTCCCGCCCGTGCCGTAAAGCGTATGACACACGGCACAGGTGCGCGTGAAGATCGCGCGCCCGTTGCTCGCATCCGCCGTCGCCATGTACGTGTCATTGAGCAGCGTCTTCCATTTGGCCATCTGCTGCGTCTTGTCCGCCGACAGATCGCGGATCGCGCCCCACTTGTCGCCGATGAGCGTATTGAGCGCCGCATCGTCGAACTTGAGCATCTGGCGCACGGCGAACACGGGCACATCCTGCCGCGGGACGACGCCCTTGCCGACCGCCTCCATGAGTTTCTTCGCATACGCCGGCCGGGCCGTCAGCGCCGCCACCGCCGCGGTCTTCTCCGGGTCGCTCAGCTTCGCATATCGGTCGAGGATGACATTCGGCGTGTTCGCGTCCTCCGTCATCGCCAATCCGCGCAGCGCCGCCGCCCGCAGCGGGGGCACATCCATCGCGTACTGATACGCCGCCGTCGCCTCCTTGTCGTCGCCCTTGATGAGAATGTCCAGCGCCGCCTGCCGCTGATTCATCGGGGCCTTGCCGTCCATCACGACTTTTCGAAGTTCGGGGAACACATGCGGATCGCCGAAGCGGACCGCGATGAGCCGCAGATTGTCGTGCAGATCGTTGTCCTCGATCGCCATCAGTTTCGCATACACCGGCTCCCAACCATCGGGCATCGTCACATGCGCCTTCGTTTCGAGCGTCTGACGCATCGACATGACCATGCGGCGGATCAGCGTGCCGTCCTCCGTCGCCGCGAGTTTCCTGACAAGCACGGCGAGCCCCGCATCGTCGTCGGCGGCGCGACGCACCGTGAACCACATCACCGGCACCAGCTTGCAGTCATCGATCATCGCCACCGCCCGCGCCGGGTCCGCCCCGACCAGCGGCTCAACCCCGTACCACGTCATCAGCGGCACATCCGGGTCCTTGTCATCCTCCGCATGCGTCATCAACCCCGCCGCGATCGCCCAGCGATCATCGAGCGGCAATCTCCCCATCGCCGACGCCACATACCGCCGCACGATCGGCGACGGATCGCTCGCCGCCATCTCCGTCATGCGCTTGACCATTGCGGGTGAGGCCGCGCGATCTTCGAGGGCGAGCTGCGTCGCCCATCCGCGCACGAACGGACTCTCGTCCTCCGTGCACTTGAGCGTCAAAGCATCATCGAGCGCCCCGATGTCGTGCAGGGCCCACATCGCACGCAACCGGCGCGTTTCGTCCTTGTTTTCCCGCACGATCTTCACCAGGGCCGGCGCGGCATCCGCTCCGAGCTTGCCCGCCGCGGCGCGCTCCATCAACAGCCGGCGCGCCGTGCGGACGTACCAGTCGTTCTGATGAAGCTGCATCGCGACCAGTTCCGCATCGCCAAGCTTCGCCAGGTCGACTTTGACGGGCGCCGGCTTGCCATACGTGATCTTGTAGATGCGCCCGTTCGTGCGATCGTGCGGCTTCTGCTGATGGCACGCGCGCGGGTCGTACCAGTCGCTGGCGAACACCCCGCCGTCCGGACCGTAGCGCAGATACAGCCCGCGATACCACTTGTCATTGGCGAGCATGAAGTCCGGCCCGTGCGAGAGCGTGTAGCTCGACCCCTTGGGCTTGAACACATCCATGTTGATCCGGTTGCCGTGGATGTTGTTCATGAAGAGCTTCCCGCGGTACTCCGCCGGGAAGTTGTCGCCGAGGTACACCATCGCGCCGGCATGCGCGTGACCGCCGCCGGCCTTGTCCATCGCGTCGGTGCCGAAGTCGCGCATCCCGCCGGCGAAGTGGCTGTGATCGGCGATGGTCTTGATGTCGTCGTAGGTGAAACGATTGTTGTGCTGGCCGGACTGCCGCTGATAGCGCCCGCCCAGCGTCAGGTGATACGCATGCGGAATCACGCAGGCCGTACTGAAGCATTGCCCATCATCGTCGAAATCCACGCCCCAGGGATTGCTCGTCCCCTCCGCGAACACCTCGAAGCGCTTTTTGATGGGGTGATAGCGCCAGATCGCGGCGTTGACAAGCTGGCGCTGATCCGCGGGCGTCCCGGGGGCGCCGACATGCGACTGCGTGAACACGCCCTGACAACCGTACAGCCACCCGTCGGGGCCCCAGATGAAACTGTTGAGCATCTCGTGCGTGTCCTGATGCTCCCAGCCGTCGAGCAACACCTGCGGCTCCGCATCCGGCTTGTCATCGCCGTCGCGGTCGGGAATGAACAAAAGATTCGGCGTCGATCCGACGAACACGCCGCCGAACCCGACTTCGATGCCGCTGACGAAATTGAGCTTGTCGTAGAACAGCGTCGACTTCTCGAAGTAGCCGTCGCCGTCGGTGTCCTCGTAGATCATGATGCGGTCGTGCCCCTCGGGCCGCCAGTCGGGATACGAATCATTTTCCGCCACCCAAAGCCGGCCGCGCGCGTCGATCGTGTACGCGATCGGCTGATGCACATCCGGCTCGCCGATGGCGAGCGTCGAGACGAAGCCCTTCGGCAGCGTCATGCCCGCCGCCGTCTGCTCAGGCGTCTTGCCGATCGACTTCATCGCCGGGTGATTCGCCCAGAACCAATCGAACTGGCTCACCGTCCGGCGATTCTGCACGTGCACGAACACGCCCTTTTTGTTCGCCACGACGATGTCGGGGGCCTTGTCGCCGTTGACGTCGGCGACGGTCACCTGCGTGCCGACGCCGGAATCGTTGTCGATGGGCTGGGGGATGAAGGTCGCGTGCCCGTTTTCGCGCTTGAGCTGGAACCAGTAGAGCACGGCCGGGTCGGCCGCGCCGGGGTCGTGCCCGCCGTGCGCCCAGTAGCGCTTGCCGGTGACGACGTCGAGGAGCCCGTCGCCGTCGATGTCGGTCAGCGCCATGGCGTGAAGCTGGCTGAACGCCACGCCGTACTGAGTGAACGAGAGCGAATCGGTCATGATGTCGTGGCGCTCGAAGGTGATCGCCTCGCCCTGCCGCTTCTGCTCGAACCACGCCAGTCCGTACCCGTGCGCGTTGAGCGAGGTGACGACATCGTTGTCGCCGTCGCCGTCGATGTCATAGACGAGCATCTGCGATCCGCCGGCGCCGGTGAAGTTGTATTCATGGCGGCCCCACGGCGACTTGCCGTCCCAATTCGCCGGCTGTTGCCACCAGCCGGACTTTTCGAGAATGTCGATGCGCCCGTCGCCATCGATGTCGCCGACGCCCAGTCCGTGCGTGAATTTCTGATACGGCCCCTTGGGGCTGACCGCGACGAAGGGCCACGGCCTGGTCGCATCCGCGCCCGGCGATGCGAACCCGACGCAGCCGTCGTGCATGCACACCAGCTCGGGCTTCCCGTCGCCCGTCACGTCGGCGAACGTCGGCGATTCGTTGTCGACGACGTCGAGCGCGATGTGCTCCTGCCATGTTGCGTCGGGATTCTTCGCAAGGTCGCCGGGATTGCGATACCAGCGCGCCGCCTGACCGGGGAAGCCGATGATGAGAATATCCAGGTGACCGTCGCCGTCGATGTCGTGCGTAAAGGCGAAGAAGTTGTCGGAATAGCCCTTGGGGTCGAACGGCTTGCCGTTGTAGAACGCATGGCGCGTCTCGAACTTCGGCCCGGCGTACCAGTACGATCCGGCGACGAGATCGGCGTGCCCGTCGCCGTCGAGGTCCCCCGCCGCCGCGCCCTCGGCGACGAAGTCCGCCGAGAGCTTCGTCTTGTCAAATTCGTAGAGGATGTACTTGGGTTCCGCCGCGTGCAGGCGCGATGCAAGTATGAAGATCAGCGTGATCCAGACGAGTTCGATGCGTTGGCCTAGCTGCGACATGGGCGGGGCTCCTGGCGTGCTATTTCGTCGGTTTGACAATCAACACGCCCTGCATGATGCGCCAGTGACCGGGGAAAGTACAGACATACGGATAGCGCCCCGGCTCCGTCGGCGCGACGAAATCGACCACCGCCTTCGCCCCCGGATCGACCAGCGGCATCGACGCGATCACATCGTGCGACACCGGAATGTAGCTCTTTTCAAGGCCTTTCGGATCGGCCGCCATCTTGTCCGCCTCCGCGCCGACGGCCTCCAATGTGCCGGGTTTGATGAGCAGGAAGTTGTGCTGCATGTGGTCGTTGTTGGTGAAGATCAGCCGGACCTTCGCGCCGGCGCGGACGCTCAATACGCCCTTGTCGTACTTCATCAGATTCTCGAGCGTGCCCAGTTCGAGCACGGTCGTATCCGCATCGATCTTCGCCGTCGTGTCGGCGACAGGCCCGCCCGTCTGATCGCGCACCATCCGCACGATGCCCGCCAGATCGCTCCCCATCGCCGGGCCCAGTTCGGTGACCGACAGATCGTCGTACCACGCCTCGCCGACGGACCGGCCCCAGCCGCCGAACAGGCAATTGATCGTCACCTCGCTGCGGTTCTCGCTGTCGAAGTCGACCTGAAGCGGCTGCCAGTCGTTCGTCGCCTTCAGCGCGTTCGTCTTGTAGGACTGGAGTTCGTGAATGTTGAACAGGACGCCGAGTCCGTTGGCGACGTTGTTGATGTCCCTGGTCTTGACCCAGCCGGTCAGCCGATAGCGCGTATGCGGCTTGAGTTTGACGGTGGTGAACCAGCTTGTGTCGGCGCCGTCGCCGGCTGACTGAATATGCAGGGCGTACTTGCCGGTGTGCCCGCCTTCGACGAGCGCGTGCTGGGCTTGGCCGGTGTAGGTGCGCGGGGTCCATCCGACGGGCTTGCCGGCGTCGACTTCTTCGAAGGAGGGATTGGTGATGAGGTTCACGGCGTCGGCGGCATCAGCGGGTTTGAGCGACGCATCGTTCGACGCCGCGGCGAGGAAGCCGGAGGCGTGATGCACGGCGGCGATCGTCGCCGCTTCGCGCATCCAGTGATCCTTGCCATTGCGGGGCTCGCTGATCATGGCGAAGATCGCACGCCCCGCCGCATCCGAAGCCGGCGCATCGGCAAGCGCCAACAGCGTCATGAGCCGCACCTGTCCGTCGTCGTCATTGAGCAGTTTCGCCGCGAGAATCGCATCGATCGTCGCCGGAGTGTGCGGGAGGACCTGCACGGCGTTTCGTCGCACGCCGGCGGAAGGATGACGCAGCGCCGCCGTCGCCGCCGCGAGAGCGGAGGCGTCGGAACCGTCGAGGGCATGAAGCCCGTCGAGCGTCCAGAGCGCATGAATCGCGCCGACGTTGAGGCCCAGTGCGTCGACATCGGTGCTGCTCACCAGATCGATCAGCGCCGGCACGACATCGCGCTTGCCGCGCTCGACGAGCAGCCGCTGCGCCTGCCGCCGCCAGAACAGATTGTCGTTCCGCAAGGTCGCGACAAGCTGATCGGGCGAAGCGTTGTGCAGGTCGATGGGTTTGTACGCAGGAGCGTGGTCATAGACGACGCGATAGATGCGGCCGTGTCGCTTGTCACGCAGATCGGTTTCGTAGGCGTTGCCCGGGCCGGTGCTGTAACCCTTGGGCGTCGGATTGTGCTGCACGATGTAGTTGTACCAGTCGATGACCCAGACGGCGCCGTCGGGCCCGACTTCCGCACAGATCGGCGCGGTCCATTCATCATCGGAGCTGATGAGATTGAAGGGATTTCGGCTGTGGTAGTCGGCCCCGTCGCGATCGATGAGGAAGACGCCGGTGAGTTTGCCGGTGGGGCCGTTCACGAACGCGGCGCGGTTCCAGAAGGATTGGGGAAACGCGCGGGCGGTGTAGAGGGCGTGACCGGCGCCGGCGGTGTAGCCGCCCCAGACATCGACCTGCCGGACTTTGTCGGTGATGGGCAGAAAGCGGGCCGAGTCAGCGATGCCGCCGAGCGTTTTGGGCTTGAGGTCCTTCACCGCGTCGTAGTAACGGTTGGGGATGGGCATGTAAACGGAAGGATTATTGTTGGCGGTCGAGCCGAAGATGACGCCTTCTTCGGAGAAGCCCAGGCCCCATGTGTTGTTGTTGGTCGAGCGAATGAATTCGAGCTTCGATCCGTCGGGCTTGAAGCGGTAGAAGCCCATGCGGAATTCATGACGCTCGGAGCCGATGTCGCCGTTGAACCCGGCGTAACCCTGCATGCCCCAGATCCAGTTGTCGAATCCGTACTGCAAGTTGCTCGGACCGGCGTGCGTGTCGCCCTTGCTCCAACCGGTGAAAAGCACGCGGCGTTCGTCCGCCCGGTCGTCGCCGTTCGTGTCCCTGAGGAAAAGCGTATCGGGCGCCTGATGCACGATGACGCCGCCGTTGGCAAAAGTCAGACTCGTCGGAATGTTCAGGTGATCGGCGAAGACCGTGAACTTGTCCGCCTTGCCGTCGTGGTCGGTGTCTTCACAAATCGTGATGCGGTCGCGGCCTTCACCGGCGGGGCGAATATCATTGGGGTAGTCGAGCGTCTCGACGACCCAGAGCCGCCCGCGCTCGTCCCACGCCATGCAGATCGGCTTCTTCACATCCGGCTCGGAAGCGAACAACTCCACGTGAAACCCGCCCGGCACGACCATGTGTTTCATCGACTCGGCCGGCGAAAGCGGCTTCTGCATCCGCTCCCACTTCTTCTTATCTTCCGGCGTCCCGGCCGGCGGATAGTACGCCACGTCCTGCTTCACATATTCAAACGGATCGAGCGTCTTCGCCGCCTTCATCGCGGCGACTACATCGTCCGCGCCGCAGGCCCATCGAATCCCCCGCTCGATCAAATCCTGGAATCCCGGATTGCTCCACGTGCGCTCGTCGTGGCCCCAGGCCGTGTAAAACACCCGGCCTTTGCCCTGCTGGCGCACCCATGTGTACGGTTCGTTCTCGCGCATCTCCAGCACGGTCCGCCCCGCCTCGTTGTGCTTGTCGTGCACGTACGACTCGTCCCAGCTTTCAAAGCTCTCATAGCCGCGCATGATCGAATGATCCGGCGCGACGATGTGCGTGCGGAAGACGCCGGTGCCGTGCGATTTGAATTGCGCGCCGACAAGCTTGACGAACGCCTCGGAGTTGCGGAAGCAATACGAAGCGCAGTGAATCGGAACGAAGCCCTTGCCCGACTCAACAAAGCGGAGCAGCGCCGCTTCCTGCGACGGCGTGATCGCGTCGATGTTGGCGTAAAGGATCAGCCCGTCATAAGGCGCGAGCGTTTCGTCGTTCAGGTCGTCGACGTTCTCGGTGTATTCGATCTGGATGCCGCGGTGAAGCAGGACGGGGATGAGCTGCCGGGCGCGGGCGGCGGGCTGGTGATGACCCTGATCGCCGAGGAACAGAAGCGTGAGAGGCCGGTCCGCTCGGGCCACGCTCACGAGGCACGAGGCGAGCAGAACCATCGTCAGACAGATGCGGGCGAATCGTTGCATGTGCGAGGCCTCGATCGGAAGGAATGGAGCGCCGCCGCTCCGTGCGATTGACCGATCATAAGCATCGGCCCCTCGTCCGCCCATGAGGATTTGCGAATACCATTTGAGATATTTTACGCCCCCCGAAATGCGCGAACGCACGATATCCGCGGTGATCATCGCCATGGCGTTCCCGCGCCGCAGATCCACTTGAGATTTGGCGCAACCCCCGTTTGGAAGCGCTCGCCGTTGGCTCGCGGCTCAACGGGCGTCATTGAAACCAGCGCGTCAGATGCGGTGATGGCGGGCGATGTCGCCGCGGGCCATGTAGATCACGTCCTCGGCGATGTTGACCGTCAAATCGGCGATACGCTCAAGCTGGCGCGAGATGTTCATGAGATTGACGAGCTGCGCGACCTGCTCGGGATGCACGCGGATCGCCGCCTCGACCTGTTCGTACATCTGGCGGTGGATCGCATCAACCTCGTCATCGGACTTGCGCACGAACTCCGCCAGGTTCGTGTCCACATTGATCAGCGCCTCCAGCGCCTGATCGAGCATCTGGCGCACCCGCACCGTCATGCCCGTCAGATTGAACGGCACCGAATCGATCGTCGCTTCGCTGGCGAGAAACACCGCCTGCTCGGCGATGCCCACCGCGTGGTCGCCGATGCGCTCCAGCTCGTTGTTGATCTTGAGCACCGCCACGACGTAACGCAGATCGAACGCCACCGGCTGGTGCAGCGCCAGCGTGTGCAGGCACTCCTCCTCGATGTCGATCTCCATCTCGTTGATCTTGCGGTCCTGCTCGATCACCTCGCGGGCGGAGGCGGCGTCGCGGTTTTCGACGGCCATGATGGCCTTGTCGACGGCGTCCTCCGCCGCCGTGCTCAGGGCGCGGATCATCCCCTTGAGTTTCTCGATCTGACGCTGCAAATGAATGCTCACGGCGGTCTCCGGTCAGTAGGTCGACAGGTGAATGCGGAATGTGCTGCCCTGTCCGGGCTTGGATTCTACACTAACCCGCCCGCCGTGTGCCTGCGCGATGTGCTTGACGATCGCCAGGCCCAGACCGGTGCCGCCCAGTTCGCGGCTCCGGGCGCGATCCGTGCGGTAAAAACGCTCGAAAATACGGGGCAAATGCTCCGCCGCGATCCCCTGCCCGAAGTCCTGCACGCTCACGACGACATGTTCGCCGATGCGTTGACCGACGACGCGGATGCGCCCGCCTTCCGGGCCGTACTTGATGGCGTTGTCGATGAGGTTCACCACCGCCTGCTCGAGCAGCGACGCATTGACCGGGATGACCACATAATCCGGGCACGCCACTTCGATCGTCGCCTTGCGCGCCTGAGCGCGGGCGCCGCACGTCTCCACCGCCCGCGCGAGCACCGTCGCCACGCGCACCGGCTCGACGACCAAACGCTGCTGCTCGCTTTCCTGTTCGATACGCGCCAAGCTGAGCAGGTCTTCGAGAATCGCCTGAAGCCGATCGGCCTGGCGGATGATGACGCTTAGAAACTGATGGTAGATGTCCGGGTCGTGCTCGTCGGAGTCGAGCAATGTCTCCGCCGCCGCCTTGATGGCCGTGACCGGCGTCTTGATTTCGTGCGACACGTTGGCGACAAAGTCTCGGCGCATGACTTCCAGCCGCCGAAGCTGCGTCACGTCGTGCAGCGCGATCAGCGATCCGATCCGCTCGTCATTGCGGTCGGTGAGCACGGTGGCCTGCGCCTGGAAGGCCGCGCCGGACATTTCGCCCGTCGCCAGAGCGATGTCGCGCTTGATGGGTTCGTCGGCGGCGAGGGCGTCGACGATGAACTGGCGAAGGGGGTCGGAGGTGATGACTTCTTCAACACTGCGGCCGACGACCTGATCGGGTTCGACGCCGAGCAGCCGGCCGGCGGCGGCGTTGAGACTCATCAAGTGCTGCTCTGGATCGACCGTCAGCACGCCGTCGAGCATGCTGCTGAGCGTGGCCTCCAGTTCGTTGCGCCGGGCCTGCACTTCGAGCATGGCCTGATCGTGCTGGTGGCGGATCAATGCCGCTTCGTGCCTGCGGCGGCGCAGCAGCATGACACAGACCGCCAGCCCGACGGCGAGCAGCACGATCAGTATCCACGCGAACGGAGACCCGACGGAACCGGTCCCGCCCGTTGCATCAGCCAGCATGAAGGGCACGGATTATTCCTCTTCGTTGACCCGATATCCTACACCACGAACGGTGCGGATGTACGAGCCGGCGTCGCCGAGCTTGCGACGCAGCGCCACGATCTGCACGTCCACCGACCGGTCGGTCACGGCGGCAAAACCTTCGTGCAGCGCATCGAGAATCTGCTGGCGGGTGAACACGCGGCCGACCCGGCGGGCCATGAGATGAAGAATGCGGAACTCGGTCGCCGTCAGATCGACGGGTTTGTCATCGACATGCACTTCGTGACGGGCGGGCGAAATGCGTAGCCGCCCGACGCGAATCGCCGGCTGATCGCCATCGGGATTGGCGGCGTCATTGCCCGCCGGCCGACGCAGCACCGCTTTGATCCGGGCGATGAGCACGCGCGGACTGAACGGCTTGGTGATGTAATCGTCCGCCCCCATCTCCAGCCCGACGACGACGTCGGCTTCCTCGCCCTTGGCGGTGAGCATCACGACGGGAATCGAAGCCGTGGCCGGATCGCTCTTGAGCGAGCGGCAGACTTCCAATCCATCCATCCCCGGCAACATCAGATCGAGCAGCACCAGGTCCGGCGGATCCTGCGCGACGCTCTGAAGCGCCAGCTCCCCCCGCCCCGCCGTCGACACGGAGAAACCGTCCCGCGCGAGGTTGTACTGAAGCAGCTCCTGCAAGTCCGCCTCATCTTCGACCACAAGCACGCGCCCGCGGCCGGGTGCATCGGATTGCGTCATGTCGGACTTGCGGGCTTTGGCACGGGTGGATGTCATGTGTTTCACCTGCATGGGGACGGTTAATATTCGTAATAATGACGGCGTTTCCGCGTAAGGCAAGCGTCTAACGGATTTCTAACGCCACCCAAACAAGCCGCGCAGCCCGTGCGGGGTTTTCCCGTGGATTTGGAGCAAAATGTGGTAACGGGCCCCACGTTTCCACGTGGGGGCTTGCTTGGGGGTGTGACGGTGATTGATCAAGTGAGCCCCACGTGGAAATGTGGGGCCTCGTGCGCGTTCAACTCTCGGCGACGACTTCGCGGTCGGTCTGGCGGCGGGGGCGGAACAGGAGTTTGATCGGCACCTGCGCGAAGGGGGCGACTTTGCGGATGTTGTTGAGCATGTAGCGCTGGTACGAGGCGTCGAACAGGTCGGGGTTGTTGACGAACATGGCGATCGTCGGGGGCTGGACGGCGGGCATGGTCACGTAATAGACCTTGGCCTGCGTGCCGAGCTTGGAGCTGGGGCCGCGCTGTTCGAGGATGCCCTTGATCATGGCGTTGAGCTGGCCGGTGGTGATGCGCTGCTGGGCCTGCTGATTGAGGTCCAGCGCGGTTTTCATCACGGCGGTCAGCCCCTGCTTGTTCTTTGCGGAGACGAAATGCGTCGGCGTGAAGTCCAGGCCGCGCAGCGCATCGTGCAGATATTCGACGTATTCCTTCTGCTTGGCCTCGGGCACCAGGTCCCACTTGTTGACCACGACAATGCACGGCTTGAAGTGCTCATTGATCTCGTTGGAAAGCTTCTTGTCCACCGCGCTGACCGGCACCGTCGCATCCAGCAGCAGAATCACCACATCCGCCCGGCGGATCGACCGCAGGGCGCGGTGCAGACTGTAATACTCGATGTCGTCTTCAAGACTCTTGCGCTTGCGGACGCCGGCGGTGTCGATGGCGGTGAACGTGCGCCCGTCCATGTCGAAACGCACGTCGACGCTGTCGCGCGTCGTGCCGGCGAGTTCGGAGGCGATGACACGCTCCGAGCCGGCGAAGGCGTTGACGAGCGTGCTCTTGCCGGCGTTGCGCTTGCCGACGATGGCGAGCAGCATCTCGCTTTTCGTCGGGGCCATGTCGGCGGTGTAGTCGAGCCGGTCGGCCAGCAGGTTCAGCAGCTTGTACTTGCCCAGGCCCGTCGTGGCGGAAATGAGCATCGGCTCGCCGAACCCGAAGGCCGTCGCCTCCATCGCACCGGCGGCGAAGCTCTCGGCGTCGACCTTGTTGGCGACGAGCACGATCCGCCCCATGTCCCCCGCCTTGCGGCGAAGCAATTGCGCGACCTGTTCATCGAGCGGCGTGACACCCGTCTGGGCATCGACGATGAACAGAATCACCGCCGCCTCCTGCACGGCGAAGGCGATCTGCGCTTCGATGTCGTTCGTGAGTACGCACAGTTCATCATCCCCGCTGTACACGCCGTACCCGCCCGTATCGACCAGCTCGCAGTATCGCGGTTTGCCCCCCCGCTCCGCCGGCGGAATCTCCATCTCGTAGCTCACCCGATCGCGCGTCACGCCCGCCGTCGGATCGACGATGCTCACGCGACGACCTGAGAGCATATTCATCAGACTGCTCTTGCCCACATTGGGCCGACCCACGATGGCGACTTTCGGTAATGACATTCAGCTTCCGTGTCTGGCCTGATAGACCTCTTCCGCTTCGGGCAGGCGAATGTAGAGCGGCGCCAGCGCCAGCGGCTCGACGAATCGGCCGGCTTTCGCCAGCGCCCGCCCCAGCCGCCACACCACCGCACCACGCGGCCGGGCCAACGCCGGAGGCAGACATTCTACGCCGCTCGGCCAGTCGAATTCCGGCAAATGATCCCCGATCACCGCCAGTTCGCCCGGCACCTGCTCCACCAACTCCCCCGGCGTGAGCAGACTCGGCTCGATGCGCCGCTCCCACCGATCGCCCCGCCGATCGTACACCCCCGTAAAACACTGCCCGCGCTTCGCCGCCAGACACACCGCGACCGTCTTGCGATCCGCCGGAGCGTTCTCGACGACGACATCGAGCGTCGGCACCGCGACGAGCTTCGCGCCTGTGACATGCGCCATCGTCTTGGCCGTCGTGATCCCGATGCGAAGCCCCGTAAACGACCCCGGCCCGACCGACACATGAATCTCGCCGATGCTTCCGGGGGTCACCCCATGCCGCCCGCACAGCGCATCAATCGTCGGCAACAGCGCCACCGCATGCCGCCGCTGCTCCGGCAGATCGACCGCTTCGATCAGCTCATCCCCCCGCCCCAGCGCCACCCCCCCGTGCCGCCCGGACGTTTCGATCGATAGGTTATAATCGCCTTGGTTCATCGAGGCCCATTGTATCCCGGAGACGCATCATGACCCACCCCACTCGTCGTCAGCTTTTCGGTTCGACTCTCTCCGCCGCGGCGCTGTCGGCTTGTTCGATGCCGCAGCGCGTGCAAGCGGAGCAGCCGGCGTCGGACCTGAAACTATGTCTGAACACAGCGACGATTCGCGGGCAGAAGTTGCCACTCGATCAGCAGATTGATGTGACGATCAAGGCGGGGTACGACGGCATCGAGCCGTGGGTCGGCGACATGGAGGCGTACAAGAAGGCGGGCGGATCGCTGGGCGATCTGGCGAAAAAGTGTGCGGACCACAATTTGAAAGTCATCAGCGCGATCGGCTTCGCGCCGTGGATCATCGACGACGACGCCAAGCGTGCGGCGGGTCTTGAACAGGCCAAGCGCGACATGGCGCTGGTGAAGGAACTGGGCGGCACGCATCTGGCCGCCCCGCCGGCCGGCGCGACCAGGGAGCCGGTCATCGACCTGTACGTCGCAGCGGAGCGATATCGGGCGCTGCTGGACATCGGGCACGACATCGGCGTCATCCCGGAAGTTGAAGTCTGGGGCTTTTCGCGCAACCTCGGCAAGCTCAGCGAGGCGACCTTCGTCGCCATCGAAGCCGGTCATCCCGATGCGTGCGTCCTGCCGGACATCTTTCACTTGTACAAAGGCGGCACGGATGCGTCATCGCTGTCGCTGCTCGGCCGCATGGCGATTCGCTCGTTTCACTTCAACGACTACCCGGCGATGGACCGAGCGCAGGTGACCGACGCCGACCGCGTCTACCCCGGCGACGGCACGGCGCCGATCGGCCAAATCATCAACATCCTCCGTGAAAACCGCTGCAACTGCTATCTGAGTCTCGAGTTGTTCAACAAGGCGCTCTGGCAGCAGGACGCCTTGACGGTGGCGAAGACCGGCCTCGAAAAGCTGCGGGCGGTGGCGCGACTCTGACGCGCCGCGCGTATTCCACATCCATTTTTCACCCTCGCGGCGACGAAAAATTGTATTGACAATAACCATATCGCGCCGGTATATTTTCGCCGCTCACGTCCGAGCGCGAGCAAAGGCGCAGAATCTCGGTGCGATACGGCCCACGCATTTCTGGGTCGGGGTTTGAGTCCAAATTCTTCCAGGAGAGGAATTATGTTCCCGTTGCGCAGCTTCGGTTGTGTGGTTGTGGTCTGTCTGTTCCTTGTCAGTTCCGCCGTACAAGCGGCCGTTTCGACGGCCGGGCTTGCAGCGTACTACACCTACGAAACGGATCTCAATGACGTGAGCGGAAACAACGTCAATCCCGTTAATTCCCCCACCGGTTTCATCAGCGGCACGAGCGTTTTCGACAATGCTTATCAGGACGACGACGACAGCTCCGTCGATCTGGGCTCCGCGCTGGCCGTCGGCACCAATAATTTCACGGTTGCCGGTTGGGTGCGCGGCAATTGGGATGTGCTCAGCACGACGGCGGTTCTGGTCGGCAACAAGCTCGACGGCACCGATGTGGGCTGGGGCCTGGTGCGCTGGGACAACGCCAATTTCCTGTTTTTCATCCGCACCGCCAATATGGCCAGCGAAGTCGCCGCCGGGCAGACTTTCGGGTTGGACTTCAGCGGCACGCAGTGGATGTTCCTCGCGCTGATCATCGACCAGACCGCCGGCACCGCGACGCAGTTCGGCGGGTGGCAGGACGGCGTCACCGGCGTGTCCTTCCAGACCGCCTCCATCACCCCCGGCAGTCTCGACGGCTCGACCTACAACGGCGGGCACACCGGCATGGGCATCTACGGCAGCGGGTCGCTGCTTTATGACGAGTGGTCCTTCTGGAACCGGGCGCTGACCCACGATGAAATTCTCGAACTCTACAACGGCGGGGCGGGCCAGCAGCTCAACCTCATCCAGTCCGTTCCCGAGCCGATGTCCTTGGGCCTATGGCTCATCGCCGGCGCGGGCCTGATCGGACGTCGTCGTTCCTGAGTCGATTTGCAAGTCCAACCAAAAGAAGGGTCAGCCCCACGGCTGGCCCTTTTTATTTGTCCCGCAGAGATGGACGCGCAGGCCCAGCGACGCCGCCATCGACGCTTTGACGAACATCGCCTTGTCCGCGTCCTTGTCGTTCTTGGCGTAGACGACCTGAATGTGGTTGCTCTGATGTTTGGCCATCATCTGATCGCGCGACACGCCGTAGGTCACCGCGTGCATGATCGGCCACTGCGGCGTCGTGGCGTCCCAGCGGCGCTGCGTCTCCGTGAGCGGCAGTTCGATCACCTTCGCGCGGCCGATGTCCATGTTCAGCGCATCGTCGGCCACATAAATCCGGCTCCATACAATTTCGCCCGGCCGGCTGATGCCCTTGAGCGTTGAACCGCCCAGCCGGAAGTACATGGCGGGCTGCCGCTCGCCGCTGGCGCCTTGCCAGCCGTCGATGAAATGTGCCGGCGGGGCGCTGCCCGAAATCTCGAATACCCAGACATATTCATCCGTCGTCCCGCTCGCGTCCCAGTCGCCCCAGCGCAGATCGTGCAGCGTGTTCTCGACGGGTTGGCCCATCGCCTTGTGTACGCGGTACGTGAGCAGTCCGTCGAGGCCGGCGCATTCGTCGACTTCGTTGAAGTGCGGCAGCGGATTGCCGCGGTAGAGTTGGGTATCACCCTTGTTCTCCGTCGCCGTCACGGGCGGGCGGTCGGCATTGTTGAGCATGCCCTCGACCAGATCGCTGGCGGGCAGACAATCTTTCAAACCCTGCTGGTATTGAATGCCGATCGTGTCGCAACCGAAGTCGTGCGCGATGCGCACGGCGGCGATGTACATCTTGCATTGCGTGAGCACCTGCCACTCGGTCAGATCGTTTTCCTCATTGGGCCCGAACTTGAACTTCATACCCTTGGCGATGAGCCATTCGAAAACGCGCTTCGCTTCCGCATCCGTCACGCGGCTCGTCGCCGCGAAGAGCGCCGATTGACTGAGGCGTTCCTTATAGACGCCGGTCGGGTGGAGCAGGTGATCGGGGATGATGGCGTTGAACATGCCCATGCATCCTTCGTCGAAGACGCCCATGATCGCCTTGTCGCGCTGAAGCTGCGACGCGAGGACTTCGCCGAGTTTGCGTTCGGCCGCCGGCACTTTGACCTTGGCGAGCGGGGCGACATGCGTGATGCGATGGCTGACCTTGCCCTTCTTGAGCCAGGTGTCGAGACTTTTCAAAAAGCGATCGTCCTGCAGGAAGTTTTCGCTCCAGAGCGTCGAGTATTTCACGCCGGCCTTGGTGAGCGAGCCGTTGAGATTGAGCATGCCGACGAGCCCGGGCCACTGGCCGGACCAGTTGGCGACGGTGAGGATCGGCCCGCGGTGCGAGATGAGGCCGCTGAGGACATGATGCGAATACTGCCAGACGGCCTCGGCGACGATGAGCTTCGCATCGGGGTCGATGTCGGCGAAGATGCGCATGCCGAGTTTCTGCGAGTCGATGAAGCCGTGGCCCTCGGAAGCGCGGTACGGATGCGCGCGGACCAGTTCGTACCCGCAGGCCTTGATCGCCGCGGCGAGCTGCGTCTCCATCGCCTCCTGCGCCGGCCAGCACACGCGATTCGCCGCCGGCCTCAAATCGCCGCTCGCCACCAGCAGCACTTGCTTGCTCTTGACCTTCGCGACCTTCGCCGCCTTGGGCATCTTGTAACTTGACATGCGTTGCCTCCATCTTTGGAAAGGTGGTATGGTATGTTCCGAGGTTCGATTTCGACTTGAGTTTTTCATTCAACATACTGAGAGATTGACGCACATGCTTCGCTACAAGCTTTTGCATCCGACGATTCTCGAATGCCTCGGCCGCGCCGGTCATCATTCCAAGATCCTCATCGCCGACGGCAATTACCCCTCGGGCACGACGCTCGGGCCCAACGCGACGCACATCAATCTGAATCTCTCGCCGGGCGTGGTAAGCTGCACGCAGGTGCTTGAAGCGCTCGTCGACGCGGTGCCCATTGATGTGGCGAACACGATGGGCATTCCCGCCGACGATCCCTACGCTCAGTCCGACCCGCCGATCTGGGACGAGTACCGCGCGATTTTCAAGAAGGCCAAGCTCAAGCTCAAGCTTGAGCCGATTCAGAAGTGGGACTTTTACGAGGCAGTGCGCGGGCCGGATCTGATCATGACGATTCAGACGGCCGATCAGGCGTTGTGGGCGAACCTGCTTCTTTCGATCGGCGTCCGCAAGCCCGGGCAGTAACATGGCTGTGCCCTCGCCACTTTTCGAGCACGATCAGGCCGCCGATGCGCTCTTTTTGCCGTGGGGCGACAAGGCGCAAATGGTGGCGCAGCTTGACGTCATCGAACTCGAGTACGCCGCCATCCGCAAGACCGCGGCGATGCTCGACAGTCCGCATCGCGGGCTGCTGCGCATCAGCGGCAAGGACCGCGTCGATTTCCTGCACCGCATGCTTTCCAATGACGTGAAGGCGATGAGCATCGGCGACGTGCAGCGGAACTTTCTGCTCAACGCCAAGGGCCGCATCATGGCGGACCTTTTGCTCATCGCCCGCGAGGATGCGACGCTCATCGACCTGGACATTCACCAGGTCGAGCCGATCGCAAGGGAACTCGACAATCTATTGTTCGGCGAAGATGTGAAGATCGAAAATCTCTCGCAGTCGCATCATCGCATCAGTTTTCACGGGCCGAACGCTCAGCAGATCGACGCGCCGACGGCGATGAGCTACCGCTACGACGAAACCGGCGAAATCGGGATGCATTACTGGCTGCCGGTCGGCGACGTCATGGCGTTCGCCGACGGCGGCGAGACGTTCCGGCGCATCGGCTGGCTGGCGTTCAACATCGCGCGGATCGAAGCCGGGCGGCCGATGTTCAACATCGACTTCGGCGCCGACTCGCTGCCGCACGAGACGGGCGTGCTCGACGAAGCGGTGAGCTTCACGGCCGGCTGCTACCGCGGGCAGGAAATCGTCGCGCGGATGCAGAGCTTGGGGCATCCGGCGAAAGTGCTCGTCGGTTTCCGGGCGGAGGGCGAAGCGATTCCCCCGGCGGGCGCGCCGGTGCATGACAAGGACGGGCCGGACGCGCAGCTTGTCGGCGGCGTGACCAGTTCGACGTTCGCCCCGATGCTCAGTCAGGCGCCGATCGGGTTCGCGATCGTCAGGTGGAGTCACCGGGAAATCGGTACACTGTTGTCAGCCCCCGCGGAGGGTCGGCATGTTCCCCTTCGCGTGCATGAGCTGACATTTTTCAGGAAGGGTCGGACATGAAAATCGCGCTCGGCACGGATCACGCCGGTTACGAATACAAGGAGCAGATCAAGGCCATGCTCACCGGGCTTGGCCACGAGGTGCTCGACTTCGGCACGTTCTCCAACGAGAAGTGCGACTACCCCGATTTCATCCGCCCCGCCGCGCTGGCGGTGCGCGATGGCAAGGCGGACCGGTGCATCGTGCTCGGCGGGTCGGGCAATGGGGAGGCGATCGCGGCCAACCGCGTGCCGCATGTGCGCTGCGCCCTGTGCTGGAACCTGGACACGGCCAAACTCTCGCGCATGCACAACGACGCCAACGGGCTGTCCATCGGCGCGCGTCAGGTGTCGGGAGCACTGTGCCTTGAAATCGTGCGCATGTGGCTCAATACTGATTTTGAAGGCGGACGCCATAAGGTGCGCATCGAAAAGATCGACGAACCCCTGCCGTGACCTCCCTCTCCCTCCGGGAGAGGGCCGGGGTGAGGGTGCTTCCGTGGTAAAGCCGTGCAGTATTTTTGACAATTGCTGGATCATTCAAGGAGGCCCTTCATGCCCGCATCATCTTCGCCGATCGATCGACGCGACTTCCTCAAAGGCGCGAGTCTGGGCTCGCTTACCGCGGCGCTGGGCGCGGCGATTCCCTTCGCCGCGCTGATGCCCGAGGGGCTCATGCCCGTCGCCCTCGCCGATGTGCCCGAAACGGACATGATGAAGACGAAGGACGGGCTGATCCTGCTGGCCGACAAACCCGTCAACGCCGAGACGCCGGCCCATCTGCTCGATGACGCCGTCACCCCATCGAATCGTCATTTCGTCCGCAACCACGGCTTCGTGCCCGAGGCGGCGATCAAACAGGACGCCGCCGGCTGGACGCTGACGATCGACGGCCAGGTCGATCGCCCGATGACGCTTTCCATCGATGACCTCAAGAAGGATTTTGAGGTTGTCACGCAACAGCTTGTCATCGAATGTGCCGGCAACGGGCGGGCGTTTTACAGTCCCGGCGCGTCGGGCAATCAGTGGACCACCGGCGCGGTGGCGTGCTCGCAGTGGACGGGCGTGCGGCTGCGCGATGTGCTCAACAAGGCGGGCGTGAAAAAGTCGGCCGTGTACACCGGACACCACAGCGCCGACGTGCACCTGTCGCGTCTGCCGGGCAAGGAGGCGCTGTCGCGCGGCGTGCCGATCGAGAAGGCGATGGATGAGAAGAATCTCATCGCCTTCGCACAGAACGGCGCGGCGATTCCGCCGCTCAATGGTTTTCCGCTGCGGCTCGTCGTGCCCGGTTGGGCCGGTTCGTGCTCGCAGAAATGGCTCACGCGCGTCGAGCTGCGCGACAAGGTGCACGACGGCGAAAAGATGCTCGCCCCGGCGTACATGATGCCCAAACACCCCGTCGCGCCGGGCGAGACGGTCGCCGATGACAACTGGGTCATCATGTCCTCGCTGCCGGTCAAGTCGGTCATCACTTCGCCGCGCACCGGGCTCAAGGTCGACGCCAAGAAGGAACTGGAGGTGCGCGGGCATGCCTGGGCCGGTGATCGGCTCGTCGAGAAGATGCACATCAGCATCGACTTCGGCGCGACCTGGATCCCCGCTTCGCTCGACAAGCCGGTCAACCCCGGCGCGTGGCACAACTGGCGTGCGAAGATCGCGCTGCCGGAGGCGGGTTACTACGAAATCTGGGCGTGCGCGACGGACGATCAGGGCGTGGCCCAGCCGCCCGTCACGCCCGGCTGGAACCCCAAGGGCTATCTCAACAACATGCAGCACCGCATCGCCGTCTTCGCATCGTGAACCGCATGACTCGACGCCTGATCATCCTTATGCTGCTGCTCATCGCCGCCGGCTTCTCGATCGGCGCGGACGAGCCGTACGATCCGATGGCGCGTCTGCTCAATCGGCCGGCGCCCAATCCGTATGACCCGATGCAATCGCTGCCGCGGCTTGAGACGTACATCGACTACGACCCGATGCCCGTGTACGCCCGCCGCGCGAACGTGCCGCCGGGCGATCCGATGGCGGCGCTCGTCATCGTCGACGCCCCCGCCGCCCCAATCGGCGGCGAACTGCTCGGCGGGCTACCCCCCGGCGACGGGCGCGACACGACGCTGGGCCTGTGCAGCATGTGTCACTCGCTCCAACTCGTCACGCAGCAGCATCTGACCGACGCCGCATGGGACGAGCTCTGGGTCACCATGATCAAAAAGAACGGCATGCCCGACGTCGGCGAACCGGCACGGACACAGGTGCTGACGTACCTCAAACAGCATTTTTCCGCGGGCAAATCAAAATAACAATGGGTTCAAACCGTCGCGGCGGCTTCGACGCGGTCGCCGAAGAGGGCGAGGGGTTTGGCGGTGTGGATTTTGACGGGGACGATGCGGCCGATCATCTCCGCCGGGCCGTCGAACATGACGATCAGGTCGCCGCCGGTGCGGCCGGTCAGTTGCGTCGCCGCTTCGGTCTGCTCCCAGCGGAGTTCGACATTGGAGGCGGGGGGACTTAAGTCCCCCCGCCGCGCGACGCCGCGCTTGACGTGCTGGCTCACGCCTTCGACCATGACCTCGAGCGTCCTGCCGATCTGCTCGTTGGACACCTGCTGCGACACTTCCGCCTGCACCTCGAGCAGCTTCATGTTGCGATAGCGCTTCGTGTCCTCATCGACATCGTCGGCGTACTTGTCGATGGCGAGCGTGCCGGGGCGCGGGGAATACTTGAAGATGAAGCTGTTCTTGAAGCGGCAGCGGCGGACGAGATCAATCGTCATCACGAATTCCGCGTCCGTCTCCGTGGGGAAGCCCACGATGAAGTCGCTGGCGAACTGCACGTCGGGCATGAACCGGCGCGCCCGGTCGATGAAATTCACGTATTCCTCGACCGTGTACTCCCGGTTCATGATCTTGAGCACGCGATCCGACCCCGACTGGGCCGGCACATGCAGATAGCGACAGATGCGCGGCGAATCGGCCATGACCTGCAAAATGTCATCCCCGAAGTCGCGCGGATAACTGGTCACAAAACGCAAGCGCGCGATCGCCGGGACTTCATCGTGAATGCGCTTCAAGAGATCGGCGAAGCTCGTCACGCGGCGGCCGACGTTGAATTTGCTGTCGGGATTGCGGAACGCCCCGCCGCCGGGTCCGACCTGCGGTTGCTCGACGCCGTTGACGCTCACCGCCGCGCCGTGATCGTAACGGTAGTGATTGACGGTCTGCCCCAGCAGCGTGACTTCGATCACGCCCGCGTCGGCAAGCCGCTTGCATTCGTCAATGATGTGCTCGGGCGGGCGATGCACCTCAGCCCCGCGCGTAAAGGGCACGACGCAGTAGGTGCAGAACTTGTTGCACCCGCGCGTGATCCGCACATAGGCCGAGCCGTTGTGATCCTCCGCGCTGATCGAACGCGAAAGGTCGAGCAGTTCCAGTTCATCCGCCGCGGCGGCGAGCGTCGATGAGCGGCGGGCGTTGTGCCCCTGCAAAGCGGTCTGACGATGGCGCGTCTTGACCACGTTGTCGATGAGCAGCGGCACCTTGTCCAGCTCGCCGGGCCCGCACATGAGGTCCACCTGCGGATAGCGTTTCATCAACGTCGCCCCGTCACGCTCGGCCATGCAGCCGATGACGCCGACGACGACATCGCGGTTGGCTTTCTTGAGATGCGTCGCCTCGCCGAGCCGGCCGTAGACCTTGTCCTCCGCCGCCTGCCGCACGGAGCAGGTGTTGTAGAGCACGACATCCGCCCCCGCCGGGTCGGGCGTGACGACATATCCGAGCGAGCGAAGCTGCGCGACCACCAGTTCGCTGTCCAGCACGTTCATCTGGCAGCCGAAGGTTTCGAGATAGACTTTGCGTGTATTTGCGTCAGACATCGCGGCCTGATTTTACCGGGGTGCGGCGGGCAATTCGACTGTACAAGGCGGGGGGACTTAAGTCCCCCCGCCTCCTTCAATCATCATCCACATACCGCCCCGTCTTCGGATCATGCTTGCGCCGGACCTCGCCCCGCCCGTCGAGCTCGATGAGATAATCCGTCGACTGCGGCTCGTTGTACGAAAAATCATCGTCGAGCGGCGTCCAACCCCGCCATATCTCCCCGAAGCGCGGCTGGACCATGATGTGCTCCCGCCGCCAGATGAGCACATTCGCATCGCGCCCCGTCGGTTCGCCGAGCGTGTCCACCACCTGCGCCTCGGTCATGCCGCGCGACACGTCCTGAAAATGCCGCCCGACGAACGCATACTTCCGTGCGAACATCAGCTCGCGCATCCAGATCGCCCCGCCCCAGATCAGCCCGACCGTCAGCACGATCGCGCCCGCCCGGCGCGTGCGGCGAAAAAGCAAAAGCCCGCACCCGAGCGCCGCCAGCACCGCCCCGCCGACGAACCACAGATAGTAGATCAGCACGACCGCGTATCCGATCAGAGGCGCCATGCCCTGATCATACCGCCGCGGCGATCGCGCGTGTCCGAGTCGTCACAGAGGTCACCCGATGAACGCCCCGACCGTGAAATGCGAAACGACCGTGGCGAGGGTCTGCGACGTCGCGATCGAGAGCCCCACGCCGTACCAGAGGATCGACCAGGCCGCGACGATCATCGTCACTTTGACCATGTCCGTGATTTCCATGCCTTGTTCTCCATCGCCGCACGCATGGCGTAGAGCAACAATGCCGCGCGTTCGTCGCCTCGGCCACCGCCGCGCCAGTCAATTCTCGACCGCTCGCACCGGTCGTACCGATTGTGCGGCCGGCCGGAGCGTGCGATGTCAAAATGGTCAAGCGATGCGGATCGCGCCGTCACAGCACCGCGTTCCGCTCCTGATACCCCGTCCATAACTCGAACCAGTACGCCAGAAACTGGTACGGCGCATACTGACGGTAATACCGCTCGGCCGCGCGCGTGACGTGCCGCTGCGAGCCGTCGATCCGATGCACCTGCCGCAAGTGCCGCAGCAATTCGCTGTCCACCGCCAGCCGATTGTAATGCCCCAGATGCTGCAAGATGTTGTTCGCCGCATACGGCCCGATGCCGTGAATCTTCACCAGCGCCGCGAACAATTCCTCCGTCGTCCGCCCCGCATCTTCATACCACGCCAAATCGATCCGCCCCTCATGCACATCGCGCGCCAGCCGAACGATCCGCTCCGCCCGATACCCCACGCGGCACCTCTCCTTCACCGCCCCCGCCGTCGCCTTCGCCAGTTCCCCCGGCGTCGGAAATGCCCCGCCGCCGTAGTGCTCGCACAGCTTCACGTTCATCACCTTCGTACTCGACCATGCGACGTTGCAGCTCGTGATCGTCTTGATGATGTCCTCGAAAAGCGTCGGCGAGCGGAACAATCGCCCGAACTTCCGCCGGGCGGCGTCGGGATGGAGCCGATGCCATCCCGCAAAATCCTCGTCCATCCGCAGCATCCGCGCGACCTGCTCTTTGATCGGCGCGTGGTCCGCCCGGCGGAGCGTGCGGGTACATGTGATGCGAATCATCCGCCCCGCCGGTTGCGTGATGCGCACATCCACCGGTTTGTCCGCCGCGTCGCGCAGCGGGCGATGCAGCGTCCGCGCCGCCGCGTCCCAATGGTTCGGCGCCAGCTTGTAGTACCCGTAAAAACACACCGCCGCCGTCAGATCGAATCGCGCGGGAACCGGCATGGAAAGAACGCTGGGCATCTGCGAGAGTATAATCACCCGCACCCATCGGCGGATTCGCTCGCCGCCGCACGCAGGAGTCGCCGCATGCCTGTCCACATGGAGCTTTCGCGCATCCTCATCACCGAAACGCAGGACTATCAGGTCATCTACCTGCGCGAAGTCGACGGCGACCGCACCTTCCCCATCGTCATCGGCATGTACGAAGCCGCCGCCATCGAACGCCGCCTCAAAAACATCCCCGTCAAACGCCCCCAGACCCACGAACTCCTCGCCGACGTCATCGAACAACTTGGCGGCGAACTCACCCAGATCGTCATCAACGACCTGCGCGACGGAACCTTCTTCGCCAAACTCGTCGTCCAGCAGGACGGCCAAACCCTCGAAATCGACTCCCGCCCCAGCGACGCCATCGCCCTCGGCATCGCCAACGAAGTCCCCATCTACGTCGCCGAACACGTCCTCGAAGAAGCCGGCGGAGCGAACGGGTAACACAACGCACATGCCCCCGTTTAGCCGCGACCCGCAGGGAAGCGCGACGGGGAGCGCTCCCCTGCGGGTCGCGGCTAAACAACCCGATTCAATTTGTTTGTCACGCCCGCTCCGTGTGTCCCCATTTCCATTCGCGGACTTCGGGGAGGTCCTGGCCGTGCTTTTCGATGTAGCGGCGGTGTTCGATGAGTTTGTCTTTGAGGGCTTGTTTGAGGTAGATGCCCGGCTCGCCGGTTTCTTTGACGCGGTCGATGACGTCCATGACGAGGTGGAAGCGGTCGAGTTCGTTGAGGACGGTCATGTCGAACGGCGTGGTGATGGTGCCTTCCTCTTTGTAGCCGCGGACATGGATGTTGTGATGGTTGCGGCGGCGGTAGGTGAGGCGGTGGATCAGCCAGGGATAAGCATGGAAGGCGAAGATGACGGGTTTGTCGGAAGTGAAGAGTGCGTCGAAGTCGGGGTCGGTCAGGCCGTGCGGGTGTTCGGTGTGGGGGACGAGCTTCATGAGGTCGACGATGTTGACGAGGCGGACTTTGAGATGCGGAAGCTGTTCGCGGAGGATCGAGACGGCGGCGAGCGTTTCGAGCGTCGGCACGTCGCCGCAGCAGGCCATGACGACATCGGGTTCGTCGGCCTGATCGTTGCTGGCCCATGACCAGATGCCGATGCCTTCGGCGCAGTGTTTGACGGCGGCGTCCATCGAAAGCCACTGCGGGGCCGGGTGCTTGCCGGCGACGACGACGTTGACGTAGTGCCGGCTGCGCAGGCAATGATCCATCACGGACAAAAGGCAATTCGCATCGGGTGGGAGGTACACGCGGACGATCTCGGCTTTTTTGTTGACGACGTGGTCGATGAAGCCGGGGTCCTGATGGGTGAATCCGTTGTGGTCCTGCCGCCAGACGTGCGAGGCGAGGAGGATGTTGAGCGAGGCGATCCTGCGTCGCCAGGGCAGATGCGAGGTGACCTTGAGCCATTTGGCGTGCTGATTGAACATGGAGTCGACGATGTGGATGAAGGCCTCGTAGCAGTTGAAGAGGCCGTGGCGTCCGGTGAGGAGGTAGCCCTCGAGCCAGCCCTCGCACTGATGCTCGCTGAGCATTTCGACGACGCGTCCGGCCGGCGCGAGCCGCTCATCGCCGGGCACGGTTTCGCCGAGCCACTGGCGGTTCGTCACATCGAAGACGGCTTCGAGTCCGTTGGAGATCGTCTCGTCGGGGCCGAAGATGCGGAAGTTTTTCTGATCGTCGTTGAGCTTGAGGATGTCACGGAGGAAGGGGGCGAGGACGCGCGTGTCGCCCTTGCCGCGGACGCCGGGCTCGGGGACGTCCAGGGCGTAATCGCAGAAGTCCGGCATGCGCAGATCGCGCAGGAGGAGTCCGCCGTTGGCATGCGGATTGGCCCCCATGCGTCGATCGCCCTTCGGGGCGAGCGCGGCGAGTTCGGGCTTGAGTCGGCCTGTTTCATCGAACAGATCGTGCGGCCGGTAGCTGCGGAGCCAGTCTTCGATGAGCTTCAGGTGGTTCGGTTTGGCGCGGGGGTCGGAGATGGGAACCTGGTGGGCATGAAACGTACCCGTGTTCGGCACGCCATCGACTTCCCGCGGGCCGGTCCAACCCTTGGGCGTGCGCAGGACGATCATTGGCCAGCGCGGACGGCTTGTATCGCCCTGCCGCCGCGCCGCGTGATGAATCGCCTTGATCTGCCGCACGGCTTCGTCGAGCGCCGTCGCCATCGCTTCATGCATCAGAGCCGGTTCGTCGCCTTCGACAAACAGCGGCGTGTAGCCGTAACCGTGAAACAGCGCCGCCAGCTCGTCATGCGAAATGCGGGCGAGCACGGTCGGGTTGGCGATCTTGAAACCATTGAGATGCAGGATCGGCAGGACGACGCCGTCGGCCGCGGGGTTGACGAACTTGTTGGCGTGCCATGCGGTCGCCAGCGGGCCGGTCTCCGCTTCGCCATCGCCGACGACGCAGGCGACGATCAGATCGGGATTGTCGAAGACGGCGCCGTAGGCGTGACTCAATGAGTAGCCCAGTTCGCCGCCTTCGTGAATCGAGCCGGGGCACTCGGGGGAGGCGTGGCTCGGAATGCCGCCGGGGAACGAGAACTGGACGAACAACTTGCGCAGCCCGGCTTCGTCTTGCGTGATGTTCGGATAGATTTCGCTGTACGTGCCTTCGAGGTACGTGTGGCTGACAACCGTCGGTCCGCCGTGCCCGGGGCCCGACACGTAGATCATGTTCAGGTCGTGCTCATTGATGATGCGGTTCAGATGCACGTACACGAAGTTCTGCCCCGGCGACGTGCCCCAATGCCCCAGCAGCATGTTCTTGATGTCGCTCATTTCGAGCGGCCGGCGCAGCAGCGGATTGTCATACAGATAAATCTGCCCCACCGACAGATAGTTCGACGCCCGCCAGTAAGCGTCCATTTTCTCGAGCATTTCGGGAGATAACGTCCGGGTCGTCATGGTTCACTTCTTTCCCTGTGCGGCGATTTCGTCGAGCAGGCCATTCACCAGCCGCGCGATCAGAAGCGCCTCGTCCGTCGGAACGACGCGCACGGCGACCTTGCTCGCCGCCGCACTGATGAGTGTATCATTCGTCGCGTTGCGCGATGCGTCGAGCGCGACGCCCGCAAACGCAAGGTCCGCACAGATGCGCGAGCGAATCACCGGTTGATGCTCGCCGATGCCGCCGGTGAAGACCAGCGTGTCGAGCCCGCCCAGCGCCGCGGCGAATGCGCCGATCCATCGGCGCACCTGATAGCAGAACATCGTCACCGCCTCCGCCGCACGTTCGTCCCCCGCTTCGCGCGACAACAGATCGCGCATGTCCGAACTCGTCTCCGATACGCCCAGCAGACCCGAAGCATGATTGACCATGTCATTGAACTGATCCGCCGTCATCCCCTCGGCGTGCGCCAGATACGCGACGAGTCCCGGATCGATGTCGCCGCTGCGCGTGCTCATCATCGTGCCCGCCGTCGGCGTGAAGCCCATCGTCGTGTCGATCGGCTTCCCATCGCGCACCGCCGCCAGACTCGCCCCATTACCCAGATGCGCCAGCACCACCCGCCCCGTGGCCGCTTCGCCCAGCTCGTCCATCAGGTACGCATACGACAAGCCGTGAAACCCGTACCGGCGAATACCCATCGCTTCGTACCGCCGCGGAATCGGAAGCATGCGACTGACGCGCGGCAGATCGTAAAAGAACGCCGTGTCGAAACAGGCGACCTGCCCCACGCCGTCGAGCCGGTGACCCATCGCCTCGATCAGCGCGATCTCCTGCGGCAGATGCACCGGGTCGAACGGACTGAGCCGCCGAAGCTCATCGAGCATGGCGGCGTCGACAAGCTGGGGTCGCCAATACGTCGGCCCGCCGTGTACGATGCGATGTCCGACCGCGGCCAGATCAGCCGTCGCGCCCAGCGCGTCGAGCCGGTCGATCAGTTCATGCACCGCCGCGACGTGATCGGGCATGTTCACCGATGCCTCCAGTTCGACATCGCCATGCATGACCAGCCGGGCGTCGGGGAGCCCGATGCGTGAAATCGCCCCGTCGAGGATGCGGCGGATCGACGTGCCGGCCTCGAAAAGCGAGAATTTAAGACTCGACGAGCCGCCGTTGATCGACAGGATGTGCCGGGCCGCTCTGGACATAGGGTCTCCCGCCGCATTGTACCGATCGGCGCGTCGACAAAATAATCGCCCGCCCCTTGTAATGATCGCCCGGCGGCGGCTGACATAGATATGGAGAGTTCCCGAATGAACGATTCGGCTTCGCATTCCAATCGCTATCAGCGGCTCGCCGAGCAGTGGACGGCGGCCCAGCCGGTCGTCGCGGGGTTCATCGCCTCGATGATCCGCGATCGACATGCGGCGGAGGACGTGCTGCAAAAGACCGCCTCGGCGCTCGTCGCCAAGTACGACGAATATGACCCGTCCCGCCCGTTTGCGAGTTGGGCGATGGGCATGGCGCGCTTCGAAGTGCTTAATCATCTTCGCCGCTCGCGCCGCGATCCGCACCAGTTCGCCGGCGCGACGCTCGACGCCGTCGCCGCCGGTTATGAGCAATTGCACGATGAGCTTCAGGACCGCAAGCGGGCGCTGGCGGATTGCATGGACGAACTGCCCGACCGCAGCGTCGAGCTTTTGACGCTGCGCTACACCGACGACCGCACGCCCGCGCAGATCGCCGACGCGATGCGGACGAACGCGAATCGGGTGCGCGTCATGCTGCACCGGGTGCGCGAGCTGCTCGCCGAGTGCATCCGCCGACGGATGGAGGGCGAACGCGCGTGAGCACGGATCGTTCCATCGCGCTGATGCACGCCTACCTCGACGGCGAACTCGACGCCGCGGGACATCGTGAGCTGGCCGACTGGATCAACGCCTCGCCGGATCACGCGGCGATCTTCACGCGGCAGACCTTCGACGATCGGCGCATCCGCGACGAACTGATCGCCCGGGAGTACCAGACGCTTCGCCGCGAAGCGCGGCTCAGCGTCGGCGTGAAGGAATCGTCCGCAGCGCCCCAGGCCGACCCTGAGCCCGCCATGGGGCGACGCGTCTGGTACCTCAAAGGTTCAGCGTTCAGCATCAACGCCGTGCTCGCCGCGCTGCTTGTCATCGCCGCCGCGTTGACCTACTTATTCTTGCCTTCCACTCCTCACTCCCAACTCCCCGCTCCCCACTCCGCCGCCCCGGCATCTTTCGCCATCCTCAGCGACCTCTCGAATGACGCCGCGTTCGCCGACGGCGAGCTTTCCCTCGGCTCCGCCCTCACAGCTCCGATCAAGCTCACCGCCGGCTCCGCGCAGATCATGTTCAACTCGACCGCCGTCGTCGACCTGATCGGCCCGTGCGAGTTTCAAATGACCGGGCCCAACCGCGGGCGGCTCACGCATGGGCGTCTTGAAGCGACCGTGCCCCAAAACGCGCACGGTTTCACGGTCGATCTGCCGCATCAGACGCACGTCATCGACCTCGGCACCGCCTTCCGCATCGACGCCCCCGACGACGGCGAGCCGACGATTCATGTCACGCGCGGCCGCGTCGCCGTGACGCGCGACGATCCGGCCAACCCGATCGCCCTGACGCTCGCCGCCGGGCAGGTCATGCGTTGGGTCGCCGGCCGGGTCGTGCTCAACGACGCCGACCTCGCCGCCGCCGCGCCCCAGCGCGTGCTCAACATCGACTTGGGCCCGACACCGGCGTACGACGGACCCGGCGTGGCGGGCGCGGGCGGACATTTCTGGAACCGCGTCGCCGGTCCCACTGCCGACAAACTGCTCGCCGCCGACGGCAAAACGCCCTGGCCCCTCACGCTTGTCTCCACCGTCAAGATGCACGGCCAGCGCCCCGGGCAGGCGATCGGCCTCTTCGATGATTACGCTTTCAGCCACATCGGTTCGTCGCCGTGGACGATGCGCCTCGACGGACTCGACGACCGCCGCACCTACGACCTGATTCTTTTCGCCGCCACCGGCATCGCCCAAGGCGCCGACTTCACCGTCGCCGGCGTGACGCGCTCGACCACCGGACGCGGCGCCGACGCCTTCAGCGACGGCGACAACTACATCCGTTTCGTCGCCGTGCGCCCCGTCGCGGGCATCATCGAAATCACCGTCAGCAAAACCGACAACGCCCTGATCTGCAACGGTCTGCAGATCGTCGCCAACGAACCACAACAAACGCTCGCAACGGATGGAGCTGCAGACCATCCGCACGATGTCAAACCCTAGCGGATGGTCCGCTTTGGAGAGAATGTGATTGAAATCCTGAACGGAATTGGAAGGAAACGACTTTTATGAATCGGATCCACACACTCGTCATGCTTGGCCTGATCCTTGCCTCGGGTTCCGCCCGCGCTGCGATCGTCGCCGGCGACAAGATCGCCATCGACGTCATGAACGCGTCGCAGTCCACGACGACCTACGCCTTCGCCGGCATCTTCGCCCCGACGAACGCCACGTGGAACATCAACAACGGCAACGCGCTGTTCACCAACCTTGCCAACACCGCCGGCTCAACCGTCACCGGCGTCACCTTTGACTCCGTCCCCAAGACGATCGGTTCCTCCGGCGGCGTCTGGAGCAACTGGGGCTCGGTCGTCGTGGCCGGGGAGACAAACAGCGTCACGCAGGACTATATCTTCGACGGCAACTCGAACAAGACCGATACCAACTACAACGGCACGGGAACGGCCTTCGACGCCGGCAGCCGCTTCGGCGGTCTGGATGTGACCCTCCATTACAACATCGCCGTCCACATCAACCGCATTCAGAGCAACGGCGCGCTGGACGGCGCTTCTGTCACGATCGGCGCCGCGACGATCAACCTCCCTTCGTCCGGCGCGAATGCGGCGAATCTGACGGCGTGGAACGACGGCGGATTCACACCCGGCCTCTCCTCCGCCGTCTTCCTGAACGTCGCACCGACAAGCGGCGGATTCATCAACCTCTTCTACAACCGTGCCGGGGCGAACCCGTTGATCTTCACCGGCATCGAGATTCAGGCCATCGCCATCCCCGCCCCCGCCGCACTGCCGGCCGGACTGGGTTTGATGGCGCTCACGCTGGCGCGCCGCCGGACGCGCCGCTGAAACGGAATGTCCGCCTGCTCGCGGCCGCCGGGCGAAAGCCGGGCGGCCGCATTGACAGCTTGACGTCGCCGCTCGCGTCCGAGCAAACACTCTGGCGGGTGATGGTCTGAACGTTCAGGCCGCGGCCGGTCGGCGACGATGCGTTCGATGGACGGAAGTCGATCGAACGTGTTTGCACCCGATCATAGATCCGTCGCGCCGCTCTTTGAGCGGCGGCGATCAGGGAACGCAAGATGCGACGATGCGCCTTTACTTTGATTGAACTTCTGGTCGTCGTGGCGATCATCGTCGCGCTGGTGGCGATCCTTCAGCCGTCGCTGCGGCAGGCGCGCGAAGCGGCCTCGCGCGCCGCGTGCGCGAGCAATCTCCATCAATGGGCGGTCAGTTCGATCGCCTACGCCTCGGATTTTCAGGGCTGGTTCCCCAAGGCGACCGTCTGGACGGGCAGCACGCATCCGTACATGATCGTCGAGAACGGCGGCGGCGGATATACCGCCGGGACGAACATCGGCGTGCTGCGCGACGATTACGGACTCAACGAGCGCGTGATGCGATGTCCGAGCAGTCGGCGGATGCTGACCATGGAAGCGGTGCTCAGGAACATCGGCTATTCGTGGAGCCGGTTGCATCTGACGATGAAGCAGGCGTACAACGCCGCCAACGACACGGGCACGCAGGTGCGTTTTGAGGACTACGCGTTTTTCGCCAACGCCATCAACTACGTGGGCTCGGGCAAGCATCCGCCGGTGACGCGCGCCAGCGCCGATCACATCGCGATGCGCGTGATCGTCGGCGATGTGGTGGACTGGAACGGGTGGACGTCGTCGTGGCTGTATCCGACGTGTCACCCCGCCGCGGACGGGCTGGTGGACTGGCAGAACATCGCCACGGGCGACGGCGCGGTGCTCAGCTACTCGCAGCGCGAGTACAACCACGCGACGATGATGACCGCCCCGCAAAGCGCCGCCACGTTTCAGGCCGGGCTGGCGTACTGGTATTTTGAGGGGTTCCCGTAAACGCCCATCGGGTCAATTCACCCGCGTCGCGCACGGGTGTTTCGCTTTTCCGCGCACCGTGATGTCCAAAGCGCACCGGCGCGCCAACGCCCTCCGCGCCGGTGCGAAGCGGGGAATGGGCCACGGTCGGAGCGCAAGAAGAAGCCCGCGGCGTGTGGCCGCGGGCTTCGTGGTGGTCAGCGGATGTGACGGGAACTCAGAGCGCCACGATGCTCTGAAGCGGGCCCCAGCCCTTGCGCGGTTCGCGCCAGAGCAGGTCGTTGGCCTCGGGGATGTTGGTGATCTTGCCGGTCTTGGTGTCGCACTCGATCTTCTTGCCGACGCGGGCGACGACGTTGCCGAGCTGAATCTTGGCGGTCATCGGGCCCGAGTACGACCAGTTGGAGCGGCTGAACTCGCGCGGCTTCTCGCCCTTGCAGGCCATGATGAATTCCTTGTGGTGACCGGGCGAGCGCTCGACGAGCTCGGGGAGCTTGCCGCCGGGCTGGGACTTGATGAATTCGTTGTGCGTCTCTTCGGGAATCAGACGGGCGCTGTTCCAGTAGTCGCCGGTCACGAGCATCTTGCCCTTGGTGCCGACGACGATGTTGCCGGTGCGGGGCATCTGCCGATCGCCCAGTTCGGCGGGCTTTTCGGGCATGTAGCAGTCTTCATCATGGAACCGGCCGTCGTCGCCGATCTTCTTGTAGCCCTCGTACCAGAAGGCCTTGAAGGCGGGCTTGCCGTCCTTGGCCGGGTACTCGAACTTGTAGATGCCGCCGACCTGATAGCTGTCTTCATCCTTGACCGGCGGGGTGACGCCGACGGGCTCGACGCTGATGGGGTAGTCGGGGTCCATGAGCGAGTGGATGCCGTCGGTGGTGTGACAGGCCATGTCGCCCAGCGCGCCGGACCCGAAGTCGCGCACGCCGCGCCATGCGAACGGGTGATACACCTTATGCTTCCAGTCGCCGCCCTTGGCGAACGGACCCTCCTTCCATTCCGAGACGTACGGGCGCATCGGGGCCGCACCGATCCACGCCTCCCAATCCAGATTGTCGCCGACCTTGTCCTCGCCGGTGGGCTTGCCCCAACCCTGCGGCCAGACGGGGCGGTTCGTCCACGTATGGAACTCGACGATGTCGCCGATCGCCCCGGCCTTGTACAGCTCGTACGCGATGCGCCAACCCTGCATCGAGTGACCCTGATTGCCCATCTGGGTCACGACGTTCGTGTTTTTGGCGTACGCTTCGGCCAGAAGCTGACACTCGCGCACCGACCAGCACAGCGGCTTTTCCGTGTAGCAATGCTTGCCGAGCGAGACAGCCGTCATCGACGGAGCGAAGTGCGTATGGTCCGGCACGGCGACGAAGACGACGTCGATGTCCTTCTCGTGATTTTCGAAAATCTTCCGCCAATCCGTGTACCCCGTCGCGCTTTCCCATCCCTTCTTGCCCAGCACGCCGTTCCATTGGTTCTTGTCCACATCGGCGAAGGCGATCGCCTGTTCGCCCATGTTGTGAATCTCACCGGTGTGAGCGGACGCGCGGCCGCCGGTCCCGACGAAACCGATGCCCAGCTTGCCGTTGGCCGACTTGGCGCGGACGAGCGTGGGCATCACCAGCGGCATCGATGCGCCGGCGACGGCGACTTGCTTGATGAAGGTACGGCGGGTCGATCGGATCGTCATGGTGGCGGGCTCCAGGTAGAAGGTAAGAATCAATGCCTCGTACGGTTGCGGTCCCGGATCGGTTCACTATTCTATGGGCTCGCCCATACCGGCCGCAACCCGAAAACGCCTCCCAAGGAACCTGCCGACCATGCAAACCACGCTCATCATCCTCAAACCCGACGCAGTGCAACGCGGCCTGATGGGCCAGGTGCTCGCGCGATTCGAAGCCAAGGGCCTCGCCGTCGTCGGCGCCAAGTTCATGAAAGTCCCCGTCGATATCGCCAAAAAGCACTACGCCGAGCACGACGGCAAGCCGTTCTTTCAGAGCTTGATCGACTTCATCACGTCCACGCCCGTGCTGGTTCTCGCCATCCGTGGCCGCGAAGCCGTCGCCGTCTGCCGCAAACTCATCGGCGCCACCGACGGCGCCAACGCCGACCCCGGCACTCTCCGCGGCGATTTCGGAATCAGTAAAGCCATGAACCTCGTGCACGGCTCCGACTCCCTCGAATCCGCCCACCGCGAACTGGCCCTCTGGTTCGCACCCGGCGAAATCGTCGAATACGACCGCGCGGTTCAGAAGTGGATCGACGGGTAACGCCCACCGGCCCGACGCATCACTGAACATACTGCATGACGCGCTCACACTCCCATCGACCATGGGTCTTCCTGAGCACGTACCAATGTCCGGCGCCGCCGCCCGTACTCGTCCATACATTCACGCTCCCATCCGCGCTCGTTGTAATGCTCTCGATATATTCGCTTTCGTCGTGCGGAACGAGATCGCGAATCGCACGCACATCCACCTGCGCCAACGACGGATCCGTCTCCGTGCGCGGCGGCCTCACCGAATTGCCCGGCAGAAAATCGTCCCACAGCGGCACGCCCGTCGCGATCCCCGCCGCCAGCAGCACGCACACCGCGATGTAGATCGTCTTTTTCATGCCGCGTTCCGCATGACATGATACCCCCTTCGAGTTTCGATTTTCGAGTTTCGAGTTTATCATCCCCACATGACCTACCCCACCCTCCGCGACTTCATCGACGCTCTCGACGCCGCCGGCGAACTGCATCGCATCGCCGCCCCGGTTTCCCCCATTCTTGAAATCACCGAGATCACCGACCGCATCAGTAAGTCCCCCGCCCCCTCGACCTCCCCCGTCGCCGCCGTCACCGATCCGCGTCATCACACGCTCGGGGGCAAGGCCCTGCTCTTCTCGAACGTCGCCGGCTCGTCCATGCCGCTTGCCATCAACACCTTCGGCTCCTATCGCCGCATGGAGATGGCGCTCGGTTGCACGGACGGCGGGTTCGAATCGCTCGCCGAGCGCATCGGCGAACTCGTCAAGCCCGAGCCGCCCGTCGGGATCATGGAGAAGATGAAGAAGGGACTCGAACTGGCCAAGATCGCCGGCCTCGCGCCCAAGGTCGTCAAGTCCGGCCTCTGCCAGCAAGTCGTCAAAACCGGCAACGATGTCAATCTCTTCGACCTGCCCATCATCAAATGCTGGCCCGACGACGGAAACCCCCGGAAGTTTGGCTACCCGTACGACCTGCAACTTCCGGGGGAAGGCCGCTACATCACCTTCGGCGGCGTCTACACGATTCACCCCGACGACGCCGGAAAGGACGGTCCGCGCCCAAGCCGCAACATCGGCATGTACCGCGCCCAACTCCTCGACCGCAACAAGACGGCGATGCACTGGCACATCCACCACGATGGCGCCCGCCACTGGCGCGCCTGGAAAAAACTCGGCCGTTCCGGGGGCATGCCCTGCGCCATCGCCTTCGGCGGCGAGAGTGTGTTGCCCTACGCCGCCACCGCCCCCCTGCCCCCCGGCATTTCCGAGTTGCTCATGGCTGGCTTCCTCAACCAGCGCGCCATCGAACTCGTCCCCTGCAAAACCATCGACCTCCACGTCCCCGCCAACGCCGAGATCGTCATCGAGGGCTTCGTCTCCACCGAATGCGGCCCCATCGGTTATGACCCGCGCATCTCCAACTCCACACTCCCCACTCCCCACTCCCCACTCGATCCCAACCACGAAGTGTTCGAAGGCCCCTTCGGCGATCACACCGGCTTCTACTCCCTCCCTGATCGCTATCCGCTCTTCACCATCACCGCTGTCACCCACCGACGCAATCCGATTTACCCGACGACAATCGTCGGCCTCCCCCCGCAGGAAGACTATTACATGGGCAAGGCCACCGAGCGCCTCTTCCTGCCGCTCCTCCGCACGCTCGTCCCCGACATCCTCGACTACGACCTGCCCATGTTCGGCGCCTGCCACAACTGCGCCTTCATCAAAATCCGCAAGGAATACCCGCTGCAAGCCCGCCGCGTCATGCACGCCATCTGGGGCGCCGGCCAAATGGCCTGGACCAAACTCATCGTCGTCGTCGATGAAGACGTCAACGTCCACGACCACGAAGACGTCCTGTTCCACCTCTGCGCCAACTGCGACCCCGCCCGCGACACCGAACTCGTCACCGGCCCCCTCGACATCCTCGACCACGCCGCCCCCCGCCTCGGCGCGGGCCACAAAATGGGCTTCGACGCCACCAAAAAAATCCCCGGCGAAGAAGCCAAAGGCCACCCCCTCCGCGACTACCCCACACGCCTCGAAATGTCAGCAGTTGTTAAGGCGAAGATTGATCGACGGTGGAAGGAATTCGGACTCGACTAATTCCGGGACTATACTTTCATGAAATACCGCGATCTGATTCGCCGCTTGACTGACGATGGTTGGCGTCATGTACGAACGACCGGCAGTCATCTGCACTTTCAGCACCCCACCAAACCGGGCACGCTGACGGTCCCTGGCGGCGGCAAGAACAATCGCGATGTCGCGCCCGGTACATTGCGAGCCATTCTCCGGCAGGCCGGTCTTCAGTGAGGTTTCCCATGACGCGTCGATACACCATCGTGATAGAAAAAGCCGACGACGGCAGCTACAGCGTCTTCGTCCCTGACCTGCCCGGCTGCATCTCCTGCGGCGACACCCCCGAAGAAGCCCGCGCCATGATTCAGGAAGCCATCGCCGGCCACATCCAGTTGCTCAAAGACTCCGGTCAACCCATCCCCGAGCCACGCTCGACCGCAGAAGTCGTGGCCACGAAATGACGCTGGAAGATAGCGCAGCGATCGCCTTGTCGTAACACGCAGGAGAATTCCTGTGAAAATCAGTGACCTGATCGCATCGTTCCGCAATGTGTTTTGTCCCCGGCTGAGACGGTTTCGATTTTGTCTTTCTGACGACGGTTTTGACGTTGTGCAAAATGATCAGATCAGAGAGTCGATCCATTGGTCCGACATCGTTCAAATCGATGGCGACTGCTTCGCAGCCAATTATGACGAGGTCTTTTTAATCTTCACGAAACGCACCGGCGAGCAAGTCAGGATCGGCGAGACAGATCAAGGATTCAAGGAAATCGTAAACGAAGTCGAGCGAATTTTTGTTTTGGCCGCCGACTGGTATCGGCGATCGGAAAAAGAATTGACCACGCTATGGATGGACAAGGCACCGACCCCATAGCGAAGTAGGATGGGTCAAGCGAAGCGGACCCGTCACGTTTTGCGGGGGAGCATTCAATCATATTTCATCGTGTTCGCGCGGCGGTCGTGCATCGTGTGGGGCGACGGTTTGGTTTCGGCGTTTGCTTCGCCTTACGTGGTGTATCCGCTGCGCTCGACCCATCTTGGAATGTGTGTGAGAGGGCGGAGTTTAACGAGCCGCGACCGTCAGGGAGCGGTCACGGCGCCGCTCAATGTGACCTGTTTCGACCGCTCCTTGACGGTCGCGGCTCGTCGATCCATGGCCTTCTCGCATGTGTTCTTACAACGGGGACCGGGCGGACTGTGAACGGGTTGGGATGATGCGTCGCAGCGCCGGGTGCCACGGCTTGGCTTGGCAAGCCGTGCGGGTCGGGTGGGGTTGTGAATCACGGCGGGGTACACACAAGTGCGTGAACAATTCCAAGTCACCGACCCCGGAGGGGTCGGCTATATAGCCGACCCGTTCCGGGTCGGGCGGGGGTGGGTGGGCGTCGGTATACTCCAGCGATGATTCATGTGCGTCGGGTGATGGCGATGGTGTTGGGTTTGGTTGTTCTATTGAACGGCGGGCGGGCGCGGGCGGAGGATGGGGGGCATAGTCCGTGGGTCGTGTACGAGCCGGGGGATTTGCCGATTGTGCTGCTCGCGCCGCACGGGGGGAGGATCGTGCCGGAGGGGATGGCGACGATGGCGGAGGCGAAGGGGCGGGATTCGAATACGGACGATCTGGCGCGGGCGATCGCGGCGGCGCTGACGTATCGGGATGCGGACGGGAAGGAGCACAAGCCGTATCTGGTCGTGAATCTGCTGCATCGGAAGGTGGTGGAGCCGAATCGGTCATGGGCGCAGGACGAGCGGCAGGGTTGGGTCGATGCGTCGGGAAAAAAGGTCGGGCCGGACGCGCGGGCGGTCGAGCACTACCGGGACTTTCACGCGCGGGCGGACGAAGCGGTGCAGGCGGTGCAGCGGCAATACGGCGCGGGCCTGCTGCTGGACATTCACGGACTGGCGGCGTCGCGCAAGCTCGACATGTACGGCTACCTGATCCGCGCGACCGACCTGCACGCGGATGACAAACCCGACACGCCCGGCACGGATGACCAGCTCGCCGAGGCGCTGCGCACGCGCAGCACGCTGCGCTTCGCCGCGTCGCGCCGGACTTCGGCGCACGAGAGGGCGGAACTGGTGCGCGGGCCGACGAGTCTTTCGAGTCTGGTCGATGCGTACTACCGGGCGCACGGTCATCCCGACGGCCGGCCCGCCACACCGAGCTTGCAATATCCGAATCCCAAAGCGCCCGGGACGCTCGACGCCGATGTGCCCTACTTCAATGGGTCGTACGACATCGCCGCGCACAGCTCCAATCAGCCGGGCGTGCATGTCGATGCGGTGCAGATCGAGACGACCTGGGACGTCCGCCGCACCGAAGCGTCCCGCCAGCTTTTCGCCGAGGCCCTCGCGGATGCGGTGCGTCAGTTCGTCAAAGCACAGTACGGGCTCACGCTGCCGGGGGAAAAATAATGACGCCATTCGAAGCAACTCTGGCCCGACGAGCGTCTATCTTTTGCAGAAGGCGAGTCCGACAAATCCGCCTCCAATAACCAGGATCGGCGTAATGTAGAGCATCGCGAGGGTCAGCGTTCCCTGTTGTTCGATCGTCTGCAAGAACAAAGAGGCCACGAAATACAAAGCAATTGCGGCGATGAATCCGCATAAGAGTCCGAAGATTGCGTTCGCGATACCGCTGTAGTTGGTTTGACGCCGATGCTTGTTCGCCATTGCGTTCGCTATCCTACTCCCCGTTGGGCGACGCGTCGGAACCGTGCGGCGGGACGAGCGGCGCGGCCTTGATGGGTGGAACAAGAATTTCGGAAACGTGCGTCGGTTGAGGCGGCGCGCTCACAAATTGATCCTCAAACAGCAAGAATTCAAGGTCGTGCCGGAAGTATTCAGCCGGAAGACCGTGCATCAGATAGATCGCCATCGCGGGGATGACCAAGGCGACTGCTGCCGTGCGCGGTAATCGGCGGCGGCACACTCCAAACAACAAAGTCACCAGCCAAAGTAACCACAACGCCATAACGATGGGGCTCGCGATGACGAGCAAGACGAAATCGACGGACTCAAGTGGTTCATAGGCCTCCTTACTAATCCCCTGCAACAGGATCATCAGCGACACAACCAACAAGACGCCGCACGAAGACGACAAGCACGCGGCGAGGACTTGAGATGGGCGATGATGGCTGGGTGTCTCCACACAGAATTGTAGCGGCCCGTCTTCCTGGGGAGACATCAGCATGAAATCGCGCGGCGACGCATCAATGTGGTATATATCGCTCCCACATGTTCCCCTTCGACTATTTCAAACGACGGCGGCGGGCGAAGTTGCTTGCGCAGCGGGTTTCGCCGGAGTGGGTCGCGCTGGTGGAGCAGTTGCCGCTGGTGCGGCGGCTGGAGCGCGCGGAGCGGTCGACGCTCATCGACATCGCGCACGTGATCACGGCGGAGAAGCGATGGACCGGCTGCGGGGGTTTGACCGTGACGGAGGAAATGAAGTGGACCATCGCGGCGATGGCGGGGCTTTTGATTCTCGATATCGAACACGACTATTTCGCCACGGTGCATGAGGTATTGATTTATCCGACGACGATGCTCGCGCCGGGGCGGCGGCAGTATGGGGCGCTCGTGCTCGAAGAGGAGAGCATGATTCTGGGGCAGGCGGCGCACGGGGGGCCGATTGTGCTGGCGTGGGATTCGGTTTTGGGCGGGGCGAGGAATGAGGCGGACGGGCACAACGTCGTGCTGCACGAGTTTGCGCACAATCTGGATTTTCTGGATCACGATGCGGACGGGACGCCGCCGCTGTCGAGTCGGCAGATGTATCAGGCGTGGCACCGGATCATGACGCGCGAGTACGAGGCGCTCGTTGATGATGCGGAGCATGGGCGGGCGACGGTGCTGGATACGTACGGCGCGACGAATGCGGCGGAGTTTTTCGCGGTGGCGACGGAGGCGTATTTCGAGAAGCCGCGGCAGATGCGCGAGCATCATGGCGAACTGTACAAGCTGCTGTGCGATTACTATCGGCAGGATCCGGCGGCGCGTGCGTGATGGACGCGGCGGCAGGATGCTGCAAGAATGACACGGTCCATCGACCTCTCACCCGCCGGAGGCCTTCATGCGATCGACCCGTCTGTTTGTTTGTGCGCTTCTGCTGCTCCAATCGAGCGCCCTTCACGCCGCCGACAACTTCGTCAAGGAAGCGGACATCGCCTACCTCGGCGACGCGGCCGACACGGACTACGCCAAAACCCAGTGCAAACTCGACGTGTACCGCCCCGCCGGCGCGACGGGCTACGCCACGATCGTCTGGTTCCACGGCGGCGGACTGACCGGCGGAAGTCGCGAATCGGGCGTCACCTTCGCGAAGCGATTCACGGCCGAGGGCTTCGGCGTCGTGCTCGTCAGCTATCGCTTCTCGCCGAAGGTCAAATGCCCGACCTACATCGAAGACGCGGCGGCATCGGTGGCGTGGACGATCAGACACATCGCCGACTACGGCGGCGATCCGAAGAAAGTCTTCGTCTCCGGTCACTCGGCGGGCGGGTTTCTGACGGCGATGGTCGGGATGGACCCGCACTATCTGGGCAAACATGGACTGAGCCCCAACGACGTCGCCGGCTACATGCCGATCTCCGGTCAGATGATCACGCACTTCACCATCCGCGCCGAGCGCGGCATCGCCGGCACGCAACCGATCATCGACGCCTTCGCCCCCAGCTATTGGGTCCGCAAGGACGCCCCGCCGTTTTTGAACATCGCCGGCGACCACGACATGGCGGCCCGTGCCGAGGAGAACGTCTACTTCACCGCCGCCATGCATGCCGCCGGCAACATGCAGGCCCAGTGCATTGTCGTCAAGGACCGCACGCACGGCTCGATCGTCGGACACTTCAAGGACGCCGACGACGAAGTCGCCGCGGCCATGCTCAAGTTCATGCACGACGTGATGAACCTCCGGAAGTAATTGGCCATGAAATCAATGATGATGCGATTTGCGTTCGTCACCGTGCTCGTACTCGTGTTCACATTCAACCCCGCGGCCCGCGCCGAGACCGGCATCGCGCAGTCGCCCATCAGCATGGCGGACCTGGACACGGCGGCGCAGGCGGAATGG
This sequence comes from Planctomycetota bacterium, assembly GCA_016125255.1. Taxonomy (NCBI): domain Bacteria; kingdom Pseudomonadati; phylum Planctomycetota; species Planctomycetota bacterium. The sequence goes on from WGMD01000022.1 coordinate 95,550, forward strand.
GTCAACGGCAAGGAGCAACCCTTTGTCGTCGACCGCGATCCGAATCGAACGCTGATCTGGACACGGGACAGTCGGCCGTCGCTGCATGGCGTGACCTTCGGCGAGTCATCGGAGCCGGGCCCGCGCCATCTGCGCGTCGCCTTCAAAGCGCCGGTGGCGATCGGGTCGATTCTCGTGAGCGGCGGCGGGCGCCTCAGCGTGCTCAAACCCGATGCGACCTACCCCGGCGACCTGAACAATGACGCGGACTGGGAGCCGGCGGCGCGGCTCGACAACGGCACCGTGGCCGATACCGAGGTCGACAAGAAGGAGCTGGCCGTCTGGGTCCTCAAGCCGGGCACGCGGACGCGCGCGATCCGCTTCACGCACATCGCCGACGTCGCCGATTCGATCTACACGGGCTACCTCGGCGGCGCGGTGGTGCTGACGCAGCGCCTCGTCAATCTGGCGCCGCAGGCGATGGTCACCGCCAGCGCGCGCGACGAAGCGGCGGGCAAGCTCAACAACATGAAGGACGAGGATTGGAGTCCGTGGGACAACGGCGCCGAGGGCGGGTCGGCGACGATTTCGCCGGAGCATGCGGAATGGATCACGCTGACCTGGCCGCGCGCGGTGACGCTCAGCGGGCTGGAGGCGCTGCGTGCGGGCTTCGGTGCGGCGGAACTGGATGTGTACACGGGCGACGCCGCATCGCCGCCGCGCGGATCGGAGTCGGCGGCGTGGCGGAACATCGCGCCATTCGAGTTGAAGGAGGAGGGGTATCCGTATCAGTTCTGGCCTCAGAGGATGGACCTCGACAAGCCGATCACGACGCGGGCGATTCGGCTTCGTCTGACGGGCGTCGCGCGCGAGGGGCATCCGCACATGAAGGGGCGGACGAAGGACGGGCGACGCGTATGGGTCAATGAGCTGATGGCGATGATGCCGCTGGGCGATGCGGATGTTGCGTCGGCGATTTTGCCCAAGCAGGCGAGCGAGACGCATCCGCCGATCGCGGTGCGCTTCACGCTGCCGGAGCCGGGTAATGTCACGCTCGTCATCGAAGACGCCGCCGGCAAGCGCGTGCGGAACCTGATCGCCGACGAGCCGTATCCGGCGGGGGAGAATGTCGCATGGTGGGACGGGTCGGATGATCTGGAGCGCGATCGAGATGCGCCGCGGCACGGCGTGTATCACGTGCCGACGCAGCCGGTCGAGCCGGGCACATATCACATCCGCGGGCTCTATCACAAGTCGATCGATCTGCGTTACGAATTCTCCGTCTACAACCGGGGCAATCCGCCGTGGAGCACGGCCGACACGTCCGGCGGATGGCTCACGAATCACACGCCTCCGCAGGCGGCGCTGTATGTGCCCGGCGCGCCCTCGCCGACGGGCAAGCCCATGATCTACCTCGGCAGCGCGGTGTCGGAAGGCGGCGCGGGATTGGCGTGGGTGGACCTCGACGGCAACAAGATCGGCGGACGCGGTTGGGTCGGCGGGAACTGGACGGCGGCGCCGTATCTGACGCGCGACACGGGCGATCACGCCCTGCCCGATGTGTACGCCTACGTCGGCGCGACATGGACCGCCGCCTCGGACAACAAGGACCGCACGCACGGCGAACTGCGCCTCACCGCACTGACCGCCAAGGGCGACAAGGCCATCGTCAAATATCCGTTCACACCCGCGTCCGAAGACGATGGCGATACGCACTGGATCGCCCAGCTTGGGGGACTCGCGGTGCACGACGGACTGATCGCCGCAAGTCTGCGCCAGGTCGGCGCGCTGATCTTCATCGACGCCCGCACCGGCAACACGCTCGGGCGCACGCCGATCCAAAGTCCCCGCGGTCTTGCCTTCGATCACAGCGGCCGCCTGCTCGTCCTGTCCGGCACGAAACTGCTGCGCCTGACGCTCGACGCCCATGATCCCGGCGCATCCTCGCAGACGAAAACACTCATCGACGCCGGCCTCGATGACCCGGTCGGCCTCGCGACGGACCCCGACGGCCGCATCTGCATCAGCGATCAGGGCACATCGCATCAGGTCAAAGTCTTCGACGAAACCGGCAAACTCATCAACGTCATCGGCCACGCCGGCCCGCCCGCCGACGGACTCTATGACCCGCTCCACATGAATCATCCGCACGGGCTGACCATCGACGAACGCGGCCACATCTGGGTCGCCGAAAACGACTTTCAGCCCAAGCGCGTGAGCGTGTGGACCCGCGACGGTGAACTGGTCCATGCCTTCTACGGACCGTGTCGCTACGGCGGCGGCGGCTCGCTCGATCCGCGCGACCGCACGCGCTTCTACTACGACGGCGTCGAGTTCAAACTCGACTGGGACAAGGGCGAATCCCAACCCGCCGCGATCTTCTTCCGTGAAAATTCGGATGTGACGCGCGATCAGTTCCGCGCCGGGCCGCCTCAGACGCCGATCTATCTCCGCGACCGGCAGTACATGACCAACTGCTACAACTCCAATCCGACCGGCGGCATGAGCACCGTCGCGCTGTGGATCATGCGGGATCATGTCGCCAGGGTCGTCGCTTCGTTCGGCCGCGCGGCGGATTGGAAACTGCTCAAGACCGACGCCTTCAAGCCGCGCTGGCCCGAGGGCGTGAATCTCGCCGGCGACCCGTGGAAGAACCCCGCGATGTTCGTCTGGAGCGATGTCAACGCCAATGGCTCCGTCGAACCCGACGAAGTCACGATCATCAAGGCGAACAGCGGCGGCGTCACCTTCGCGCGCGACCTGTCCATTCTCGTCTCCCGCGTCGACGGCAAGGCGATGCGGTATGCGCCGGTGAATTTCACCGACGCCGGCGTGCCGATTTACGATCTTGCCGCCGCAAATGTCCTCGCGGAAGGCGCCCAGAACCCCGCCTCATCCGGCGGCGATCAGGCGATGATCAGCGACACCGGCTGGACCGTGCTGACCGTCGCGCCCGAGCCGTTCGCGCGCGAGGGTTTCGGCGGGCTGCGCGACGGCAAACCCCTATGGAGCTATCCGAGTCTTTGGCCGGGACTGCATGCCTCGCACGAAGCGCCCACGCCGACGTTCCGCGGCGAGGTCATCGGCTCCACGCGACTGCTCGGCGATTTCGTCACGCCGCACGACTCCGATGCCGGCCCGCTCTGGTGCATCAACGGCAACAGCGGCGACATGTACGTCTTCACCGCCGACGGCCTGTTCGTCGCGCAGCTCTTTCAGGATGCGCGCACCGGGCAACCGTGGACCATGCCCAAGGCCCAGCGCGACATGCTGCTCAATGACGTGACCCTGCACGATGAGAACTTCTTCCCCACGATCGCGCAGACCAGCGATGGGAACATTTATCTGTGCGACGGGGCGCGGTCCGCGCTCGTGCGGGTGGACGGGCTTGAGTCGATCCGCCGCCTGCCGGACGTTGCGATGCAGTTGACCGCCGACGATCTGCGCAAGGCGGAGGCGTGGCGGCTCGAAGCGGAAGCGGCGCGACAGGCCCAGCGCGGGACGGGCGTGCTGAAAGTGGCGATGCGCGACGCAGCGCCAACGGTCGATGGCAAGCTCGATGACTGGGACGGAGCGCAGTGGGCGGTCATCGATCGACGCGGCGTGGCGGCCCACTTCAACAGCGACTCCAAACCCTACGACATCACCGGCGCCGTCGCCGTCGCCGGCGATCGGCTCTACGCCGCATGGAAAACGCGCGACCCGGACCTGCTCAAAAACTCCGGCGAAACGCCCAACGCGCCTTTCAAGACCGGCGGATGTCTTGATCTGATGATCGGTTCGGACCCCGCCGCCGACCCCAATCGCCGCAAGCCCGTGGCGGGCGATGAACGGCTGCTCATCACGCAGATCAAGGACAAGACCGTCGCCCTGCTCTACCGCGCCGTCGTGCCGGGCACGAAGGAACCGGTGCCGTTCGCGTCGCCCTGGCGCACGATCACGATCGATCGCGTTGATGATCTGAGCGATCAGGTCCAGCTTGCGATCACCATTGAGAAGGACGAGCGCGGCCGCCCCGCCGCCGCGATGTATGAAATGTCCATCCCGCTCGCCGCCCTCGATCTCAACCCCGCCCCCGGCCAGACGATCAACGGCGACATCGGCGTCCTGCGCGGCAACGGATTCCAAACCCTCCAACGCAGCTACTGGAACAACAAAGCCACCGCCATCACCGCCGACGTCCCCAGCGAAGCCGAACTGACCCCCGGCCTCTGGGGCCGATGGACCTTCACCAAACCCAATTGACCGCCCGCCCCTCCATTAGCGGCCGTCCCGCAGGGACGCCGCCCTCGCCCCCTGCGACTTCAAATGCCCAATGCCGAATGACCAATGCATTTGCTATTAGGCATTGATCATTTGTCATTGGTCATATCAAACATGAATCCCCCCGCCTCCTCCGAGTCCCCTCCCCCTCCGCGCCGCCTCTCCTTCCGCGCCTCATCCGAGCCGCCCCCGGCCCGGTCCCCATCCCCGCGTCCCCTTCCCCCCAATGAAAAATCGGATTCATTTTCCATTTTCCATTTGCTGGGTGCCACGGTTTGGGCGCTCTTTGCTCTGCGAAGCGCCGCGCAAAGCAGAGTCGCCCAAACCGTGAGCCAACCAGAAGTCCGCCGCACGCAATCACGAACGCCACGGCTTGCCGAGCCAAGCCGTGGCACCCGTCTGTATCCACAGGTTTAGCATGATTGGTCTACTACCTCGCTTCCTTTTCTTCCCCCCGTTACTTGATTACCCAAAAACACCATAAGCTCTCAATATTTGATGTGCCAATGCTAATCCACATGCTCCGAATCCAAATAAGGCACCTATGAGCAAACGTTTTGCCCTCGCATGTTCGGGGCTACCCTGCTCAGAGCGTCTCTGTAAACTCTTGCCTTCGATTGTCAAACTTATACCAACTATTGCAAATATTGTTGGAATGACAAGATCAATCATAGTCAATACCTCATCAATATTTATGCCGAAGCGGCGTAGGGCAGGTGATTCACCTGCCGTCTTCTCGCACAACGGAGGCAGGTCAATGACCTGCCCTACGCGGATCGCGTTCCATTCCGATATAACCATTGACAAATACCCAATGCCTAATGACCAATTTCATTCCCTCGTCCAAATCCACGGAGCTTCCCCAAACCTACGCCGTGTCTCCTTCTCCGAGTTTCCGTTTGAAGAGTTCAACCACCATCGCATAACACTGAAGCGCTAACGCAGGGTCGTAGCGCGGTCCTTCGTCGCGCAGGAAAGCATGTTGCGCGTTGAATTCGTGCCAGGTGAAATTCACGTTGGCGTCGGTCATCGTGTCGTAGATAAGTCGCCGGCCTTCGCGGGGGATGTGGGGGTCTTGTTTGCCCCAGATCATAAGCATCTCGGCGCGGAGGTCGGCGGCGCGGGCGAGGGAATTGTCGTGTTTGCCCTTAGCGAGCGTGCGGGAGTGCAGGTCGGTGGCGTAGAAGCAGACGCCGGCGAGGACATCGGGGTTCAGGGCGGCGCGGAAGGCGAGGTGGCCGCCGATGCAGATGCCCATGACGCCGAGCTTGCCGGTGCAGTCGGGGCGGGCGGCGAGGTGATCGAGGGCGGCGCGTGCGTCGGCGTCGTAGCTGGCCAGTTCCTTGGTGAATTTGTGTGCGTTACCGCGATCGGCACCGGCCTGATCGTAGGGCAGCACGGAGCCGGCAGGTTCAAGCTCATGATAGATTTCGGGGACGGCGACGATGAACCCGTGCCCGGCGAGCAGTGCGGCGGTGCGGCGGATGGGCGCGGTCACCTGAAAGATTTCGGAGTAGAGGAGAACACCGGGGTATCGACCGGGGGATTTGGGGCGGAGGATGTGCGTCCGCATCGGGCCGAAGGGAGTTTCGAGGGAGACGTGTTCGTTGTCGAGGAGGATCAAGGGATGGGTCCTCGGGAAAGTCAGATGGTGCGAGGCGCATTATGACATGAGTCGGAGGATCGATGCAAAGAGGCGTCAAGGAGATTGCTGATTTGTCAAGACCGATGCATTTGCCATTAGGCATTAGGTATTTGTCATTAGTCATATCGAACATGGGCTGCGCACGTACCCGGAGGCGGGACGCTCACTCGGGGAGTCCGGAGTTCCGCTCTGTTCCGATATGACCAATGACAATTGACCGATGCCTAATGACCAATGCATTTGCGATTAGGCATTGGGCATTTGTTATTGGTTATTGAAACCAAGGGACGATCGGGTGCATGGATGGTGCGCGAATCGCGCATGGGGATGGCAAAAGCGCGCACGGGTTTGACCGTCGTGCGCACGGGGCGGGCGAAGATGGCGATTGGGCTTCGCGGCGCGGGGGTGGGTTGGATCGGGTTGTGCGCACGGGGCGCGCCGTGCCTCGGCGGTGCGCGGGGGAAAGGCCCGAAGCATCGGGTTTTACAGGCGGGGGCGGCGGGACGGGAGCGATGGAGGCGATTGACATGACGATGCGCGGGGGCGCCTCGCGGCGGTTTGCGGCGGGCGGGGCGACGGGTATGATGGCGGACAGGATCAGCGCGACGGCGGATGCGCCGTCATGTCACCGATGGAGCGGTATCCATGCGTTGCCCGTTCTGCGGCGAAGATCAGGACAAAGTCATCGACTCCCGCTCGAGCGATCAGGGGAAGGTGATCCGCCGCCGGCGGGAATGTCTGGCGTGCAACCGCCGATTCACCACCTATGAGCGCGTCGAGGAGACGGTCAAGCTGATGGTCGTCAAGAAGGACGGCTCGCGCGTGCCGTTTGACCGGACGAAGCTCATCAATGGGCTGACGAAGGCGTGCTACAAGCGGCCGGTGTCGGCGGAGCGGATCGGACAGCTTGTCGAAGAAGTCGAGGATGAGCTTTACCGCACGTATGACCGGGAAGTCGATTCGACGGAGATCGGGCAGCTTGTTTCGGATCGGCTCAAGCAGGTGGATCGCGTGGCGTATGTCCGGTTCGCCAGCGTGTACAAGCAGTTCCGCGACATCGAGGACCTGCTGGAAGAGGTCAAGGAGGTCATCGCCTCAAGCGACCCGATCGACGGCCCGTCGCAGGGCAAACTCTTCTGAGTTTTTAAGCGTATAATCAGCGACATACCCACCAGAACCACCCCCCGAAAGGATCGGTCATGCGTCAACGTCTGTCGGCTCTACTCGTGCTCGCGCTGGTTGCTTCGAATGTCTTTGCCGGCGGCGAGGGATGGTCCAGCGACATGAAGGCGTCGATGGCCAAGGCGGCGGCGGAGAAGAAGGACATGATCCTCGACTTCACCGGGTCCGACTGGTGTATCTGGTGCAAGCGGCTCAACGGCGAAGTGTTCAGTCAGGAGGCGTTCAAGAACTCGATCCCCAACGAGTTCGTGCTCGTCGAGCTGGACTTTCCCAACGACAAGTCCAAGCTCAGCGCGGAGACGCAGGCGCAGAACAAGGAATGGATGGAGAAGTTCGGCGTCACGGGATTCCCGACGATTATCCTGACGGACGCGTCGGGCAAGCCGTATGCGAAGACGGGCTACCAGGAGGGCGGGCCGGAGAAGTATGTCGAACACCTGCACAAACTTCAGGGCTACAAGGCCAAGCGCGACGAGCTGCTCGCCGCGGCGGAGAAGGCGGAGGGCGTCGAGAAGGCCAAGCAGCTCGATCAGCTACTTGGGATGAGCGAAGAGGGGTTGATCGTGGAGAATGAGGACCAGGTGATGGAGCAGATCGTCGCGCTGGATGCGAACAACGAGGCGGGGCTGAAAGCCAAGTACCAGATCGTGGCGGTGCAGAACAAGGCGGGCAAGGCGCTTCAGTCCGGCCCGGCGGGCCTCGATGAGGCGATCAAGATCATCGACGACGCCTTCGCCAACCTCAAGCCGACCGGACAATCGGCTCAGGACCTGTACCTGATGCGGAGCCAGTGTCTGTATTACAAGAAGGACAAGGCGGGCGCCCTGAAGAATCTCAACGATGCGCTGGAGGCCGCGCCGCAGGGCGACAAGGTCGAGCTCATCAAGAACGTCAAGGACCGGCTGTTCAAGGACTGAGCCCGTCCCCGGAATCCCTGAAGCGGGAGATTGCGTCGGGCTTGAATGGCCCGCCGCAACGCCCTACAATCGCCGCTCTATCCCCGTGACGCCACGCCGCCGGTTCGTCGGTGCGTGAGTCACGCCGGGCCGCGTAGCCAAGTGGCCTAAGGCGACGGATTGCAAATCCGTTATCCGTGGGTTCAAATCCCACCGCGGCCTTTTTTGATTGGGTGATGCGGTGATGTGAATGCCGCTTCGGTACATCACCCTACCGCCACTTCTACTCATCCATGCGTCGGACAACGGTGATCGGATCGACGTGTCCGCCGGCGATGCCGTAGACGAAGTAGGCGTGGCATCCGATGCCGATGAGCACGGCGAGATGGAACACCTCGTGCGGACCGATCACGTTCGGCCAGATCCACGGCCATCGCACGAACTCGCACACCGCGCCGATCGTGTACGCCAGACCGCCCCAGACGATCGGCCGCACATACGCCCATCCGAACCGCCGCCACAACGCCGCACCGCTGACGAGGCCCAGCCAGCCGAGTACCAGGTACATGCTCAGCGACATCCATTCGGGCACATCATCGAAGAAGATCGACTTGAGCGTGATCGCCGTCGCCGCCATGGCCCACACGCCGCCGATCATACCCCACCGCATCCAACCGCGGAACAGCAGGCCGTGCACGATCGTGAGCGTGCCGGCGATCAGCGAGAAGATCGCGGCGTGATCGAGTCGCTGGAGCACCTCGCGGCCGGCGCCTTCGCCGAGCAGGTGATACACGCCGCTCATCGAAAGTTGGAAGATCACGGTGAAAGCGAATAGCGCGGCGATAAACACGCGACCCGCATGCCCCCGCGCCCGGCGCATCAGCGGCACGGTGAGCACCAGCGCGATCCCCGCGCCGATCAGATGCGAAAGCGAACTGAACGGCTCGTAAAAACCGGGAATGGGCTCAATGATCTGTTGAGCGAGCGCGAGCATCCCCGCAGCATACTGACACGCGGCGATTGCTCAACGTGGCTCATCGCAGCGGCGGCGGGCCATCGGGCGGGCCGAACCCGCCGGGGCCTCCGGGGCCGGGGCCTGGCCCGCGCCGTTCGCCTCCCGGGCCGCCGGCGGGCGGGCCGTGGCGGAAGGACGGATCGGGCGTGCCTCGGAAAAAGCGCGGGACGAAGGGGTACGTGCGGGTCAGGTAATAGTGGTAGATGCCCTTGGGGTATTCGGGTGTGACGCCGACGCGGCCGTTGCATTCATCGAGATCGCCGAGGCCTTTGACGTATTCGAAATCCTGCACATACGTGCCGTCATACGCGCCGCCGGGGGCCTTGTCGCCGCCGGGGCGCTGGCCGTGCTTGAGGCGATAGCTGGACTGCATTTCGCGCGTGCCGGAGTTGGGGTTGTTCGGATCGACGTAGCCATATCGGGCGTAAATCGGGAACCCGTCGGCGGCGTAACCGACGAGCGTCATCCGCTGACCTTCCCTGAGCGAGGCGATGAGCCCGGTGGGCAGGCCGTGATAGTGGTACGCGCCGGTGGGCTGGACATGGGCGTTGTTGGCGTCGAGGCCGAGGTTGATCTTGCCGGACAGCGCATCGTAGTTCCACAATTCATCGGGCGGGCCGGCCCCCGGGCCCATGCGGCCGCGTCCGTTGGGCGTCCATATCTCCGCCGTGCCCGGATCGAAGGGCACGCCGTTGATCGCCACGCCGAACAGGTTGCCGCGCAGCGGCGTGATGCGGTCGGCGACGCGCGGGGTCATCGTGACATGAAACTCGTACTTCTGTTCCGACACCGTGTTGGGGTTCCCGCGGTTGGGGAATTCGCCCATCACGTGATTCGGAATACCGTTGGAACGGATGGTGCGGACGCCGTCGTGTTCGGCGATGGCGACACGGGACTCGAAAGCCCGCTGCTGCTGCGCCGCGGCGATGGCGCCGAGAACCAGCACGGCGATCACCAGGGCCGGTCGGACAAGCGTGCCGAGGGACGAACGGGAAGTCGGTTGCATGGGGACCTCGCGGTCGGAAGGTACGGTGTGAGTAGATCACTATGTACCTACACGCGGGGCGCGTGTCGAATTGCGCAGGGGGCCCATGCCTGGAAGGCCTGAGCTTCATTCAAATGCGTGCGTTACTTGCCGGAGGCCTGAGCCGGGACGTTCTGCTCGCGGTCGATTTTCAGGAGGATCGTTTCGAGTCGCGAGCGGACTTCGGCCATGGACTCGGGGCGGTCTTCGGGGAGGAACTGAAGGCAGTGGAGGACGAGACTGTTGAGCCCGAGGGGGACTTTGGGGTTGAGGTCGACGGGCGGTCGAAGCTCCATGTCCTCCTTGCGGATCATTTCGCCGGAGCCGCCCTTGGGGATGAGCGTGGGGATGTGCGAATCGGTGAGGCACCAGTACATGGTGGCGCCGAAGTTGAAGATGTCGGTCTTGCCGGTCAGGGCGATGCGGTGGACCTGCTCGGGGGCGATGTAGTCGGGCGTGCCCTGGATGCGGTCCTTGACCGCGCCCATGCGGCAGGCCTGCCCCAGGTCGATGATCTTCACCTCGCCACGGTCGGTGAGGAGGATGTTGTTGGGCTTGATGTCGGCGTGGACGTAGCCGGCCTTGTGCATGGCGGCGAGCCCGCTGGCGACGGCGAGGAAGACGCGCACCAGCTCGCGCATGTTCGTGGGCTTGTTCTGCACGAGACTGCGCCCATCGACAAGTTCCATGACCAGCATGGCTTCGGAGAGCGAGAAGAACTTGCGGACGCGTTTGACTTTGTAGCAGCGGCGGATGGTCGGGTGATCGACGGCCTTGGAGACTTCGTATTCGATCAACACCTGATCGACGAACTTCTGCTGTTCGGGCCGCTCGCGGACGACGCGCTTGAGGGCGAAAAGCTGATGATCCCGTTTCTGCTGGACGGCGTAGATGGTGCTGCCGGCGCCGTGTCCGAGCACCGCGACGACGTTGTATCCGCCAATCCGTTCAATTTTCCCGGCCAGGTTCGCCACGATTCCCCTCTTTCAAACAGCATCGCCGCTTGCGCGTATGCATCAGGTCCCAGAGTTCGTCCGTCAATCCGAGTGCCATAAGAACAAGCTTTACGACTTCGCCAATGATCGACCGAAGCGGCGTCCAACTGAACTGCCCGCCCCTGACTCGGATCATTCTATCCTAACAATTGGATTAGCGGACGTCCAGATCAAGAAGCTGCTGACGGAAGGAACTGGCCGGGAAAAGCAGGCCCGGGCTGTCCGTCGAAGTGATATTCGAAAGCAGCAGGACGCGGTCGGAGGGAATGTGCAGGCGGTACTGAAGCGCGGTGACGAGGCGTAGAAGCTGATCCATCTGCATCGAGGTCGGAGCGGCCTGATTACCGTCGCCGATGAGGCAGACATGAATGGCATGCCGGTTGTACCACGCGTCATCGGCGGTGCCACGGACCGCCGCGGCGTCCATCTGGCGTGACCAGCGGTAGCCCGTCTGAATTTCGCCATCGGGGGCGCCGTCGCCGTTGCCGATCACGAAATCGTAGACGAGCCCGCCGTAGCCGAGCTGCTGATGAGCGGCGCCGAGCGTGCGGGCGTCGCCGTGCGTGGTGCGCGAATCATGGACGACGATCGCCTGCCAGCGGCCGGCTTCGATCGGGGCTTGGGTGGCGAAGAGCGTATCGGCCCCGCGCGGACCGGCATCCAGCACCGTCAAGACCGGCCCGACCGACGGCGCCAAAGGAGCCGGTTCGAGCATCAAAAGCACCCCGCTCACGAACGTCATCGAGACAATCAACGCGACCCAGACCACGACGGTGCGGCGGTCGAAAAGGTTCGCGTTGGGCTTGGCTCTGGGGGGCACTTATTTCACCTTATCGCAGGGGGCGAATGTGGATACACGATACGTCGGCATGATATGCGGGAAAACTTGCGTAAATCTGTCGATGTACTCAAAAAAGTCACAAAATCGTCGGATAACCAGCCGGTCAGTTGGCCGGCGGGGTCAGCCGATCGCGCAGGGCCGGTTCATTGCCGCCGTAGGCGTTCTGCTCTTCCTGCGGGATATAGCGTCCGCGGAGCCGGTCGTAGCGTTCGTACTGCGTGCGCGGGAGATCCTTGGGGAAAAGCGGCTTTTCGCAGCCGCTGAGCACGGCAGCGGCAAAGACGAGGCATGTGATGATCAACAGTTGCTTCATGGGACGATCCCGCTCCGTCGGGGTGGCGATACAAGCGCCAGTTTACTTGCCGGCGGGCAAACTTTCCAGTGACTTGGCGACGATGGTGCATTGACCGGGCGACTTGCCGCGCCTTGAATGCGACAACGCCGCGGGGACGTATCGCGGCAGAGGCATACCGACAACTGAAAGGCCCGGTTCATGGTGGAACGCAAGGGCGATCGGTGGCGATTCGATCTGCGCTGCCCGGGGGCACGGTGGGTGTGTCTCGTGGGCGATTTCAATCAGTGGTCGCGGTCGCAGACGCCGATGCACCCGGCGGCGCTCAACCATTTCGTCTGCCACCTCAAGCTCCCGCCGGGCAAGTACTGCTTCCGCTATCTGACGTCCAACCGCGGATGGCTGACGGATTGGGCGGCGTTCGGCGTGGAGAAAAATTACCTGGGCGAGTGGGACTCGGTGCTGTATGTGCCGCCGGCGCACGGTGTCATCCCCCCGCCGTCGCCGACGATCACCACCGAGGTGCACGATCTGACGGAATTGCCGGTGTTGCTCAACGCCCCGCCGGTCAGGGCGCGCTGAACAGGGCCGCCGTGACGTTCTGTCCGCCCAGCAGCAGCTTGCCATCGAGGATGTTCATGCGATAGAGCGGTCCGCCGGCGCTGATGGCCTGATCGAACTGAATCGACCCGCCGTTGCGATCGAGGAAGTAGAGCCGGCGGGCATGCGGGTCGGTGAACTGCCCGTCCGCCGGCGCCGCCAGCAGCACGACGTAACGATCCGTCAACGATGCACTGACGAACTGGTGCGGCTCCGTCACCGCGTCGCGCCACTTCACCACGCCGTCATCCCCCGCAACGACGCAACCGTTGGCGCCGACAAGCATCCATGTGTCCATGTCCGACGTGACCGTCAGCGGCGCGTTGAGCGTGTCACGGAGCGGCAGCCGGTTCATCACCCGCCCGTCCGCCAGATCGATCCACAACAGGTCGCCGTCCTGCGTCATCGCCGCCAACCGGTCCGACCCGAGCCACGCCCCGTCCGCACCGACCATCCGCACGCCCGGCTCGCTCACCCACATCGACTGCCCCCGGTTCAGATCGAACGCCTCGATCTGCATCGAGCTGATGTAAAGCAGTTCGCTCTCGTCGGTCAGGCCCATCCATGTGATGTTCTGGTTATGCGCCTTGAGCAGCTTGTGAATGAGTTGGCCCGTGTTCGCGTCGTAGACGCACAGCAGCGGCGCCTCGTCTTCGTCCGTCCCGCAGATCATCAGGTACCGGCTGTCCATGCGGATCAGGTCCGCCTTGCGCACGATGCTCGCCGCTTGCCAGCGCACCTTGCCGTTGTCCGCGTTGAAGACCACGATGCGCCCGCGCGGATCGACCACGCTGATGGCCAGATCGCTGATCGCCACCATCGGCCCCGGCTCACGCTGCGGCTCCGCCTCAAGCTGCTGACGCAGCGCCCCGCCCAACTGCAATTTCACCACGCCGATGCCCGGCCCGATCATCCGCCGGAACTGCGCTTCCTGCGGCGTCCGTGCACGCTCGGGCGCATTGATCGCCGCCAACTTCTGCGACACCTCATCCTCATGCCACGCCAGCGTCCCGTCGCTCGCCGACAGCATCGCCATCCGCTGCGAATCCGGGTACCACAACCACACCTGATTGCGGTCCATCGACAGAAGCTGCACTTCCTCTTCGCCCTCCAGCGGCCGCGTCCACACCACCGACAAATCCGTCGCCCGCCGTAACTGCAACGCCTCCGGCAGACGCAGCAGAATCGTCGAGGCGGGCATCGCATCGGGGTCCTGCTGGATGGGCTCGAGCACTTCGCCGTCGAAGGTCATGACGTTGCCCGTGAACGGCGGGTTGATGCGCGTCATCGCGCCCAGCGACACCGCCGACTGCGCCAGTTCCTTCATCCACGCCACCGCATCGACCGGCTGACCCTTGCGGACCGGCTGCACCCCCGGATGCGCCGCCGTCAGACTCCGCAGCACGCGCCGCGCCCGGTTGGGCTGCTGCGCCGCTTCAAAAAGCTCCGCCTGCCGGCCGTACAGCTTGCCGAGCATTGCTTCGTCAGTGGTGAGTTGCGACGCACGACGGAGCAGTGCGACCGCTTCGCGTCCGTTGCCCGCTGAAGCCGTCCGCTCCGCCGCCAGCATCAACGCCTGCGGCGCGACCGTCGACAACGGATACGCCTCCGCCAGTTCGATCAGCGCCTCCGCGTCCGTCTGATTCGCCAGTTCCTTAAGCCGCTGATCCGCAAACGCCTCGTAAGGCGCATACGCTTCGCGCCCCGCCTGCCCGATCAACGCCGTCAGCCGCCGCTGCGCCTCGAGCCCCGCCTGGCGCGAGCCGTTGTCATGCGTGTAAAGACGCCGGCGATACGTCGGTTCCGCGAGAATCGTCTGATACTGCTCGATGGCGTCCTTGATGTTGTGCAGCGATTCAAAATGCTTCGCCAGCGCCAATCGATACGTCACTTCCTGATCCGGCGAACTGGTCACCGCGGCCAGGCGATCGAAAAGCTGCTGACGCAATTCGTGATTGGATGCGTCGACCTGCTCGGTCATCGCCAGAAGCTGATCGAACAATTCGCCGCCGCGCTCGCCGGGCTTCTGAGCCGTGACGATCGCCACGGCCTTGTCGATGGCGTCCGTCAGCGTGTCGAGCCGCTGATTGTTCAGGGCCAGCCATGCCAGCGCCATCCACGGCCGGGCGTCGTCAGGATGATCGGCCGCACGCTTGTGAAGCTGCTCCGACGCCACCGCCCAGCTCGAATAGCTGCTCACGCCCGTGCGGTCGACCGTGACAAGCTGTCCGTCCATCGCCAGCACGCTCGCCGGCATCGGCACATTCATGCGCGTCACCAGCTTGCCGTCCGTCAGATTCAACAGCTCCAGGTGATCGCCCACCGGCAGATACATCTGATCGCCCGCAATCGCAGCGCGGCCCACCATCGTCGACATGCGCGACTCGTACATCCAGATCGGATCGAGCGTGCGCCCGTTGAACCGGCCGACGTTCGAACCGACCGCCAGCACGTCGGACCCGAACTTGCTCAGATAGCGCGGCGAGCCCCAGCGCGCCGCCGGGAAACTCTGCGTGACCTTGCCCGTGCCCGGGTCGAACACGCGGATAAGCCCCGCCCAGTCGTCGTAGACGATCACCCCTGCCGCCGTGATGACCGGCGCCGATGCGTCCCAGGGATAATGCGTCGACTGAAGCGTCTGATCTTCATTGATGGGCACCAGCGTCAGCCAGTCGATCGACCCGTCCGCCGCCGACACCTTCGCCACCGCGCCCAGACTCGAATCGACATACAGATACCCCTCGCGCAGCGTCATATGCGAAAGACTCGGCACCATGTTCCGATCCGACATCGCCGTCGAGGCAAGATGGCGCTTCCAGAGCATGTCGCCGTTCCGCAGATCGACGGCGACGACGTACACATCCTGAAACTGCGTGCGCTGCCGGCGGCGAAGCGTCACATACGCCCGACCGCGCGAAACGATCGGCCGGCCGTACCAGAAGCCCCCGTCCGCATCGTTGTCGATCTCGTCGGGCAACCGCGACCAGAGCAGCTTCCCCGTCCGCGCGTCGACGCAGACAAGCTGGCTTTCCGCCGGCGTGCGGAAGTACATGTAGTTCGTCACCATCGCGCTGAACCCGCACACCGCGACGAGCCGATCCTCCGACACCGCCGCCAGGTTCATGTCCACCCCATAGGGCAGCCACCGGCTGTACGGCCTCGCCACCGACTGCGTGTCCTCATCGATTTCGATCGCCGTCCGCCGCCAGATTTCCCGCCCGCTGCTGGGCTCCAGTGCGTAGAGCGTATGAGCGTCATTGATGAACAGCATCGAGTCCGACACCAGCGGCAGAATGTTGAGGTAGCGTCCCTCCTCCGCCGCGCTGTCGATCTGGGCGCGATCCGTCTGGTACTGATCGACGAGGTAGCGCTCCGCCCCGCCGATGTCGACGCGCCACAGGGGCTTACTGATGTCCGTCGGCGGATGCGCCGCCGGCTGCGGGTCCAACGGCGTCATCGCCGCCGTTTCGCGCCGCGGCGTCACCGCCGCCGCCAGTTCGTCAAGCTGTCGCAGCGCCGCCGTATTGCCCGACTTCTCAATCATCGCCCGTGAGGCGCGAAACTGATTGGCATCGCCCTGAAGAATCGCGCTGGCCGCCTGAAGCTGGTTCCATGTCAGTTCGTCTTTGCCCCGCAATGGATGATCCGCGAGCTGCGCGAGCACGACCGACGCCGCATCCGCCGCGCCGCTTTCCAGCGCCAGCCCCGCCAGCCGCAGCCCCGCCTCCAACCCCGACTGCGTCAGCGGATAGCGATGCAGCACCTCCGTCAGCTTCGTCGGATCCGACCCCGCTTCCGAAAGCGCGGCCTTCGCCGCCGGTTCGTAAAGCTGCTGATACAGATCGCGCAGCGGCGGATTGTCATTCAGAAATTTGGCGGCGACGCGGCGCGACTCGCTGTAGGAACCGTTGCCCAGTTCCAGGAGCTTCCCGCCGTGCTCATCGAAAATTTTCTGCACCATGCGGGCCGCTTCGTCCAGCTCGCCCTTGCTCACCCGGTCGCGCGCCGTCTCCAACAGCTCCGCCGCCGCCGGCGAATCCTGAACGTAAACGTCCGCACCCCGCACGCGACCGGCTTGACCGACCGGCAGGCACACCACCGCGATCAGCACCAACCATCGCAACAACAACCGGCCGCAACGCCTGTCTGTCGATCTTCGCATGGCATTTGATTGTATCGGCTTATCGGCCCCTCTTCGACAACCCCAATTACAGTTCTACCCCAACTCGGACGATATCAACCTGGATCGGGCCTTGCGGGGCCACCTGTCGCCGGCGTTTGTGAAGTTGTGAAAACTGGAGATCGGGAATGATGTCTGACGAAGTTCACAGCGTGACGCCCCTGCATCTGCACCCCTCCCTCCGCAGCCGCGGACGCCGCGTCGTCATCCTCATGGCACTGCTTGTCATCCTCGGCCTCGGCGACCTCTACGCCACGATCATGCACCTGACCAGCATCGGCATGGACGAAGTCAACCCCATCGGCGCTTACCTCATCCGCGCCAATTCGATCCTCGGACTCATGCTCTTCAAGTTCGGCACGATGGGCCTGACCATCGGCCTGCTCCTGAAAGTCCGCCATCGCCGCATCACCGAAGTCGCCAGTTGGGGACTCGTCTTCGTCATGGTCGCTCTGACCCTGCACTGGTATCAGTACAACATGGACATCACCCGCGAGCTGGCCAACACCAGCTACTCGCAGGTCCCCCTGCCCATGAAACTCACATTCGTCGACAACCCCGCAACCCCCGGCGCCAGCCGCTGATCACCCTTCCTTCGCCAGCGACTTGGCCATCGTCATCGCCTCCTCGCCCGTCGCGATCGCGCCTGACAACTGCGCATCGTACACCCGGTCGAGAATCTGCTTGAAGATCGGCCCGGGCGTCATGCCCTCGGCGATCAGGTCGTCGCCCGACAAGAGCGGCGTCGGCGCGACCCCCGCCGCCTGATACGCCGCCATCTGTGCCTCGAACTTGTCCATCTCAAACGCCGGCTCCGTGCAAAGCCCGATCGCCGCCTTCATCAGCCGGTGCAGCCGCGGCCAGTCGTCCCGCGCCAGCAGCCGCTTCGACTGCGCCACGTTCAGATCGAACCACATCAGCACCCGCGGCAGATTCAAAAGCAGTTCGCTCAGCGCATCGCGCACCTCGTTGGAGAGCATCAGCGCATTGCGCCACCGCCGCACGATCTGCACCACCTTGATGCGGTCCAGCGCGTCGATCATTTCGACAAGCCCGTTGGGTCGATGCGGCTCGAGGTTCCGGTCGATGAGCCACGCCGCCAGCGCCGTCGGGAAATCCGCCCACTCATCGAGCAGTGAAAGACAGATCGGTTCGCGATCGACCGTGCGCCCGTTGAGCGTGGGCTGATCCAGGTGCAGTTCGTCGATCAACCGGGCGGCGTGCGTGCGCCCCGGATGTTCGAACATCATCTGCACCTCCGCCCCGATGCGCTCGCGGCTGATCTTGGCGAGATTCGGCGCGTTGAGCTTGATCGCCTCGGCGGTGGCGGGGTCGATCTCGAAGTTGAACCGTGCGGCGAAGCGCACGGCGCGCAGCATGCGCAGGTAATCTTCCGCGAATCGTTCGGCCGGGAGCCCGATCGCGCGGATCAGCCGGCGCTCGATGTCGTGCTGCCCATCGACGTAGTCGATGACCCGGTCGGCGACGGGGTCGAAGAACAGGCCGTTGATGGTGAAGTCGCGGCGCTGCGCGTCGGTCTTCTCGTCGGTGAACTCGACGGCGTCGGGGCGCCGGCCATCGGAGTAGCCGGACTCGCTGCGGAAGGTGGCGACTTCGATCCAGCAGTGATTGACTTTGACCATGACGACGCCGAACGCCTGTCCGACGAGGCGGGCGGTCTGGAAGAGCTTGAGGACTTTTTCGGGCGGGGCGTCGGTAGCGACGTCGTAGTCGGACGGATCGTGGCCCATGAGCTGATCGCGCACGCACCCGCCGGCGAAGTACGCTGCGTGCCCTTCCCATTGGAGGACCTGCACCGCGCGCTGAGCGGCGGAGCGATGTTGTCGCGCGACGGGTTGTGGGGCGTCCTCGGCCATCGCCCGGTAGTTTAACTTTCCTCGCCCGCGCGTGCCCGCTTCAGATAATGATGCAGCGACATCGACCCGTAATTGTGCATCACGGGCTCGGGCCAGCCGTCGACGGATTCAAGCTGAATGTGCCGCTCCGCCCGCAGCACCAGTTCCGCATTGTCGCCGCACGCCGCCGCGAGCCGGCCGACCTGGGCGTACACGCGCGACCGCCCCGCCGCTTCGTACATCATCGCATACGGCGGGTCCACGAAGATGAGCCCGCACGGCCGGCGGCGCAGCATCTCGACCAGCCCCGCGCTCAGCGCATCGACGCTCAGCACCGTCGCGCGATCCGTCACCTCGAGCGTCGCGAGATTCTCCTTGAGCCGGCGGATCGCATCCCGGTCGCGGTCGACGAATGTGACATGCGCCGCGCCGCGCGACATGCATTCGAGCCCCATCGACCCGGTGCCGCAGAACAGGTCCGCCACGACCGCGTCCTCAAGCCGTCCCTCCGCCGCGAGGCGATCGAACAGCGACTGCTTGACGCGATCCGTAATCGGCCGCGTCGTCGAATCATCCGACGGCCCGATGAGCCGACGACCACGAAATGTACCGGCAATGATGCGCATGACTCTTCCGCATTCTAACAATTCACTCGTCAACCGTACGCGATTAGATAAGCGACCCAGGCGTCGGCGGCCCCGGCGGTGGGTTCTTCGATGTAGCCGTCTTCGGATTCGAAGCAGATGTGCAGTTGAGTGAAGCCGGCCTGTTCGAGCATTTCGCGCAGTTCGGGGAGGGTCCAGAGGCGCCAGCGGTAGGTGAACGCGCGTTCCCTGGCGGAGCCATCGGGGAAGCGGAAGTGAATATGGTTGACGACGTCGGCGGTGATGGGGTCGAAGGACTGCTGCTCCCATTCGTAGACGAAATCGCCGAAGCGACGTTTGTCGAGGCAGGGTTCCTGCGCATCGGGGCCGCCGTAGATGTCGAGGATCATGACGCCATCGTCGGCGAGTCGGCGGCGGGCATGGGTCAGGTACTTGACCATCGCGTCGCGCGTCTTGTAGATGCAGTGCGAGAAATTGAGCGACGCGAGCACATCGGCCCTGGCGCGACAGGCGAGCACATCGGATTCGACGAGCGTCAGGCGACCGGCCGCATCGCCGAGGGGCTTTCGGTGATGGCGCTGGGCGTAGCGCAGCACTTTGGCGTCAATGTCCACGCCGACGGCCTTGCGGTCCGGGCGGCTGCGGACCCATGTGCTCGACAGGTACGCCGTGCCGCAAAAGTCTTCGCGCAGGACGAGCGGTTCGCGGCCGATCATCTGCGCGAAGATCTCCTCGATGAAACCGATGACGACGATCGGCTGCTGCACGGCTGTCTCGTAGAGCGCGTGTTTCTCGGCGTGTCGGGCCTGGGTCATGGGCGACCACTTTGTCGCGCGATCGGCATGACGTCAAGGCGTGTCGACGGCGGCGCGATGAATTGCTACATTGCCGCGATGCCATCCCGAACAAAGAAGCATCGCCGCCGGACGCTCGCGTCGCAGGCGGACAAATACCAGTTGTATCTCGCCTCGGTGCAGGAGCCGTCGGTCGAGGTGAAGTTCTTCGATCGTGTGTTCAAGGCGGAGTACAAGCGGCCGCCGCAGACGCTGCGCGAGGACTTTTGCGGCACGGCGGCGATCTGCTACGAGTGGGTCCACCGTCGCCCCGGCCGGCGCGCCATCGGCGTCGACCTCGATCCCGAGCCGGTCGAATGGGGCAGGAAGCATCTGACTGATCCGCTGAGTCAGGAAGAACAATCGCGTGTGCGGTTGATCCTCGACGATGTGCGGACGATCGACGGCGAGAAGGCGGATGTGCTCGCGGCGCAGAACTTTTCGTTCTGGCTCTTCAAGTCGCGCGAGCAACTTCTTGAATATTTCAAGGCGGCATGCGCCCATCTGGAAGAGGAAGGGCTGATGGTGCTGGACATGATGGGCGGGTCGGAGCTGTTGCAGGACGATCACGTGGAGACGACGCGGAAGAAGGGTTTCACGTATGTGTGGGACCAGAAATGCTTCAACCCGATCACCAATGACGTCCTGTTTCAGATTCACTTCCGCTTCAAGGACGGCAGCGAAATGACCGGGGCGTTCGAATACGATTGGCGACTGTGGACGATTCCGGAGGTGCACGAATTGCTGCTGGAAGCGGGGTTCACGGCGGTCGACGTGTACTGGGAGGACGAGGACGCGGACGGGGAAGGGACGGGCGTGTTCCGCAAGCGTAAATTCGCCCCGGCGGACGCGGCATGGATCGCATACCTGGTGGCGGTCAAATAGGACGATACAGACATGGCCAAGTTTCAGGCACCCAAGGGCACGCGTGACTTCTACCCCGCCGAGATGGCATGGCGGCGTCACTTGGAAGGCATATGGCGAGCGGTGTCGGTGCGGAATGGATTCGAGGAAGTGGACGGGCCGATTTTCGAGACGCTCGATCTGTACAAGGTCAAGAGCGGCGACGGGATCGTGAGCGAGTTGTTCCACTTCAAGCGGACCGGCGGAGAGACGATGTACGCGTTGCGGCCGGAGTTCACGCCGACGCTCGCGCGGATGGTGGCGGCGAAGGCCAATGCGTTGCCCAAGCCGATCAAGTGGTTCTGCGTGCCGAATCTTTGTCGCGCCGAGCGCCCGCAGAAGGGCCGGCTGCGCGAGTTTCTTCAATGGAACATCGACATGCTCGGCCTCGACACGCCCGCCGCCGATGCCGAGGTGATTTTTACCGCCGTCGATCTGCTCCGCGCGCTGGGCCTTGAGCCGCGTCATGTCAAAGTGAAGATCAGCCACCGCGATGTCGTGCGGCGGATTCTGCTGCGACTGGGCGTGCGGGAGGACAAGGTGGTCGATGCGTTCGTGCTGCTGGACCGGCGCGAGAAGATGCTGCCCGACGAGTTCACGAAGGCGGCGGGCGAACTGGGCCTCGACGCGAGCACGATCGAGCGGTTCAATCAGGTGGCGCGGATGCGCGTGGCGAGCGATGCGGCATGGGGCGAGATCGCTTCGCAGTTCGGCATTCCGGACAAGGACCTGGAGGATCTGGCGGCGCTGCATGCGCAGCTTCGGGCGTTCGGCATCGCGGAGTGGTGCGAATACGACCTGGGCATCGTGCGCGGGCTGGCGTACTACACGGGGACGGTGTTCGAGATTCACGAAACCAGCGGGGCGCTGCGGGCGGTCGCCGGCGGCGGGCGATACGACAAGCTGATCGAGCTGTTCGACGGCCCGCCGACGCCGGCCGTGGGCTTCGGCATGGGCGACGTCGTGCTGCGTCATGTGCTCGAGGACAAGGGGCTGATACCCGCCGACGTCGCGCCGCCGGTCGATGTGTTTGTCATGACGGCCGACGAAGCGGCGCGCGAGCGCGTGACGCCGCTGGTGTCGGAGCTGCGCGGGGCGGGGATGCACGCGCGCTTCAGCTACAAGACGACGACGAATGTGGGCAAACTGCTCAAGGACGCCGCGGCGTGCCGGGCGAAATTCGCCGTCATCGTCGACGCCAAAACCCTCGACAGCGGCGAGGTGAGCGTGAAGGACATGGCCTCGGGCGATCAGACGACCGTGCGCCGCGGCGACCTGATCAGCTTCCTGAATCGGTGAGTCTCACCGCCGGCGAAACATGATGAACATCGGCGCGGCAAACATGATCATCGCGGTCGGCTCGGGCGTCAGCGCGGACCGCACCGACAGCAAGAGCGTCACATCATCGGCATAATGCCCGTCGAGTTCCGGCAAGCCCGACGGGCTGATGTTCTCCGGCGCGGAAATTGTCAGGGCGAGGTATGTCGTCGCCGTCGGCAAAAGCAGATTCACATCGACGGCTTCCCATGTGCTCGTGTCGCCGTCGGAGATGATGAAGTTGTTGCCGGACGCGAGGGGCGAACCGCTGTCGGCGGGGAAGCTCGAAGGCGAGCCGGAAAAGGCGGAGATCGTCACGAGGAATTCGGTATCGGTGGTGCTGGTGCCGAGGATGCGATTGAAGAACGCTTGAGCGTGGACGACGGCTTCGCCGGTGGCGATGTCGGCGCTGAAGGGGGCGAGGTCGACGAGCGTGATGACATCGGCGCTGGTTCCGCCGAAGGAATTGAACGCGGTGAGGTTGAACTTGAGCATCTTCGACCCGCCGTGCGGCGTGATGCCGTTCTCGGCGCCGACGATCACCGACGCATCGCCGTCCCAATCGCCGAACATCGACGGCAGCAATCCGCCGATCGATTCGTTCGTCTCGAATCCGCCGTTGGTCACGGGCACGTCGACGGCGATGGCGGTCTGCGGCGGCGTGCCGAACCAGATGAGACTGCCCCACAGCAGCGCCAGCTTCATGCAAGTCTTCATGACTCACCCTTCATTTGATTCCCGAACGACCGGACCCTGATAAGGTCAATCTATCACAGCCCGTCGCGGATGTAAACGAAATTCGCGGCGGTTCGGACCTTGTGAAGCGACGCCATCGCGGCGACACTCTTGGCATGGCCCAGCGCCGATTTCATTATGACGGGGCGTTCGAGCATTACCTTCGGGCGAAGGCGATTCCGTACGTGGCGGTGGACGAGGCGAAGAAGGCGATGCAGGGGGCGCGCAAGCTCAAGAGCTTCGATTTCGTGGTTTACGCGGAGAACGGGCCGAACCTGCTGGTCGATGTCAAAGGCCGCAAGCATTCGGGTCGCAGTCGGCGTCAGCTCGACAATTGGGTCACGCACGACGACGTCACCGACCTGCTGCAATGGGAGGAAGTGTTCGGTACGGGTTTCGAGGCGGCGCTGGTGTTCCTGTTCTGGTGCGAGGCCCAGCCGCCCGATGCGCTGTTTCATGAAATCTACGAGCACCGCGGGCGCTGGTACGCCGTACTGGCGATGCGCGTGCGGGAGTATGCCCAGCACATGACCGAGCGTAGCCCCAAGTGGAACACGGTGCACGTGCCGGCGAGCGTGTTCAACGATCGGGCCATGCCGCTCATGTCGATGCTCAACGGCGCGAACCGAACCGGCGGCCGTACGTCTAAATGAGCGAGGCGCCGCGCGGCGCCTGTTTACACTCCCTCACCCCAAGCGTATCATCATGCATATGCAACTGATACGGCGGATGACATTCGGCTTCGCGGCGACGATTCTCCTCGCCGCTTCTCAATGCTTCGCACAAATCCCCCCCAAGCCCGGTCCGCCTCCCAACGCGTCGGCCGGCGAGGTCTACATCCCCTGGGGCATCGTCGTCGGACTCATGATCATCGTCTGCTTCGGTGCATGGAAATCATCCGGAAGAACTCACCAGGACTGAATCGTCGCTGGTGCGCACGATCCATCCTTTCTCATCAAGGAGCCGGTCATGAATCGCAGAAGTCTCGGAGGACTCATCGTCCTGAACCTCGTGCTGCTGCTGGCCCTCGGGCTCGTCAGCTTCAATCCCCCCGCGGCGCAGGCCCAGCTCGGCGGCAACCGCGCCGGCGACTACGTCATGGTGTCCGGTTATACGCCCGGCCATGAAACCAGCACCGTCTACATCACCGACATGAACAACGGGCTGATGATGGCGGTCAACTATGACGTGAACCGCAAGGCCATCGTCCCCACCGCCGCCCGCAACATCGGCAGCGACTTCGCCCCCGTGGGCGGCCGCTGAGCACAAGGAGCATTCACCATGACACGCGTTCAAACCGCCTGCTACGCACTGATCGCCTCCGCCATCGTTCTCACCGCTCTGCTGCTGGTCCAGTCCTCGCAGACGCTCGTCCAGCCGGCCCACGCCGAAATGGTCGTGCACAAGGACTTCACCACCATGCTCTCGACGCGCTACCGCGCCGACACCGACATCGTCTACGTGCTCGACTCCAAGCAGGCCCGCCTGCTCGCTTACGTCCTCGATCCCAACAAGAAGACGATCGAGCTGCTGGGCGACATGGATGTGGCCAAAGCGTTCGAGGTCTGGGCCCAGAACACCGGGCAGGGCGCCGGCGGCGTCAAGCGCGTGCCGCGCTGAGCCCAGCGAGTTTTTGCCATGACCTTGAGCACCACGCCTGTTGATGCCCTTGCCGCATGGACCGCGGCCGGGCTCGCCAACGAAGCGATCGACCGTGACGACGCCGCGGCCATTATTCATGGCCGCGGCGTCGATCTCCTGCCCCTGCTCCATGCCGCCGGGCAGGTCCGCCGACACTACTTCGCCGATACCGTGACGATCCACGTTCTGGACAACGTCCGCAACGGCGCCTGCCCCGAAGACTGCGGATACTGCGGGCAGTCCAAGGATTCCGAAGCCCCCATCGCGCCCTACAAGCTCAAGAGCGTCGACGCCATCGTCGCCGACGCCGCCGCGGCGCAGCAGCGCGGGGCCTATCGCTTCTGCATGGCCCTGTCCGGACGCGGGCCCAACGACCGCGATGTCGATCACATGTGCGACGCCATCGCGCAGATCAAGGCGATGGGCATGCGCACCTGTCTTTCCGCCGGCCTCCTCGACGATGCCAAGGCCCAGCGCCTCGCAAGCGCCGGTCTTGATCGCCTCAATCACAACCTCAACACCTCCCGCCGACACTACCCCGATATCTGCTCCACGCATACCTACGACGACCGCACCGACACGCTCGCCGCCGCGAAGCGCGCCGGCATCGGCGTGTGCAGCGGGCTCATCGTCGGCATGGATGAAACCTACGACGACCTGCTCGACGTCGTCTACGCCCTGCGCGACATCCGCGCCGAGTCGATTCCCGTCAACTTCCTGCTGCCCATCGACGGCAACCGCGTCAATCATCCGACCTCCGGCGGCAAGCCGCTCGATCCCCAGTTCGTCCTGCGCATTCTGTGCATGGTCCGGCTCGTGAACCCGACCGCCGAGGTGCGCGTCGCCGCCGGGCGCGAAGTGCATCTGCGTTCGCTTCAGCCGCTCGCCCTCGCACCGGCCAATTCGCTTTTCATGGACGGCTACCTGCTCACCGAGGGCTCCGGCGCCTCCGAAACTTTGCAGATGATCCTCGACGCCGGGTATCGCCCCGTGTTCGATCAACCCGATGCGCTCCCCGCCGAGTTGCGCCGCTTCCTTGATCATCCGCAGCGCGACGTCCATCCAACTACTGACGCCGCCGTCCCCGAAATGCGCACCACGCTCAAAATCTCCGTCAAACGCTCCTGATTTCAGCCCGAAGCCCACGGTGTTCCACCGTGGGCCCCTCCAAAATCTCCACCATCCGTCCGTTCGTCGCTTCGTCCTTGACCGCAATCCGAATCGCGTGCTCCCCGAGCGTCGCGCCCATGTTGGATGCGTCCCGCAGGTAAAGCCCTTCCGCACGGCACCGCGCGACGACCGCCTTCGCCGCCGGTCCCCCAGCCGGCAGATGACACAAAAGAAAATTCGCGCACCCGTCGAGCACGTCCCACCCAAGCCGCTCCCGCAGCGCCGCCGCCAGCTCGTCGCGCAGTGCATGCGTCTGCCGCCATCGCGATTCGTAGTACGCCTCATCTTTCAGCGCCGCGATCGCCGCCGCCTGACCCGGCAGACTCACCGCCCACGGCGGCGTGATCCGCCGAAGCTCGCGTACCACGCCCGCCGGTCCGATCAGATACGCCGCACGCATCCCCGAAAGGGCCCAGACCTTCGACATCGACTTGCACACCACGATGTTCTCGCTCCCCGCCGCGATCCGCTCCATGGACTGACCCGGACCGGCGTACTCGATGTACGTCTCGTCGATCCATACGCGCGTCGACGCCGGCACATGACGCACCAGCTCCCGCATCGCTCCGCGCTCGACGAACCGGCCCGTCGGGCTGTTGGGGTTCACAAGCACGATCAGCTCGTACCCGCGCGACGCCTGCTCAGCAAGCGCACCGACATCGATCGCATATCCGTGTTCGCGATCGAGCGCGAACCGGTCGACCCGGCAGCCGATGACTTTCTCGAGCACGTGCGCGTATTCGCCGTACATCGGCTCGAGAATCAGCACACGCGACGACGGATTCAGCCAGTGCCGCAGCGCCAGAAAGATCAGGTCGCTCGACCCCGCCCCCGGCAGTACGTTCGCCGCTGCGACGCCGCGATGGCGCGCGATCGCTTCGACCATGCCTTCGCACCCCGTCGGCGGCGAGGTCTTCATCATCCACGGCAGACACGCCGTCACCGCCTCCACCACGCGCGGCGACGGATCGAACCACGCATCGAGTACATCCGCATTGATCACCGCATGCCGCCGCTCCAGCTTGTCGAGCCCCGGCCCGATCGCCTCGAAGAACGCCCCGCCGTGGTAACACTCGTCCGGCTCATGCGCCGCCGCGAACGGCGCGTCGATCCGCCAGACGACGCGATGCGCCATTCGCGCCAGCCGCGGACCAAAACGCTCCGCCGAACGGCGCAGCGACTGGATCGTGGCGTTCATCAATTCGAACCTCACCTGGCCGCTGCGCACTTCAATGCCCGCCGGTTCAAGCCCGACGCGCTGGTAAAGCTCCATGACCTCCCGCCGGCCGATGCCGACGACGCGTGTCCCGCCGCGCGCTTCGATCCACCGCAGCGCCGCCCACATCAGCAGCCCCGCCGCGTAACCATGCCGCTCCTCCCGAGGCACCGTCAGCAGGCGCACTTCATACGCGCCGTCGTCGAGCATGAACGGCAGTTCGTCGCGCTTCAGGTATTTGTCGATTGAATAACGCGCCGGCTCCCCGGTCGCCGCGTTGACCGGCGGCGTGATGCTCACGAACCCGCACAACCGGTCGCCCTCGCGCGCCGTAATGTAGTGATTGAAGTCATCGAGCGCATCGGTGAGCCGCCCCGCTTCGTTGACCGCATGCTGACCCAACTCCCGTGCGTAGACCTCGTGCCGCAGGCGGTAAATCGCCTCGCGCTCGTCCGCCTCCGCCATCGCGATCGTCAACTTCACCGCGTCCTGCATCGAACGAATCATGGCCGGCTCCTGAATCAGGAAATTGAATCCGAATGACGGATTTCAATTTCCATGCCCGATTCAGGCAAAACGATATCCTCCGCAAGCACCACCGCTTGCGCGCATCATCTCCTTCCGTCATCTGTCGGGAAACCGGACCCGGACCGGCATCGGATGCACGGCATGCGTACATCCGATGCCCAGTCCGATCAGGCCTTTCGCCCGCCCATCAGCAACGACCCGCCGCCCACGATCGCGCAGACGATGCCCGCGCCGATGAGCCAGACGGTCTTGTCCGTTGGGGAGCCCGTGAAGAAGTTGGAAAGTTTCGATGCGATTGAATCGTTCGCACCGATGCCCATCACCAGCAGCACGACGCCGATGACCAGTAGGGCCAAACCCAGGGGCTTGGTCATAAGAACCTCACAATCCCTGCACGCTCATTATAGGCGCGGGCCGGTGAGGATGCGGTCCGACAAGCTGACATTGACGCGGGGTTCGATCGGCGTGTCCTCCTCGACGCCGGCCAGCGCGGCGGCGGCGCGGGCCTTGGCGGCCTCCTGCTTGGGATAGCGCACCTCGCGGAAGCCCGTCACGGACACCGGGGTGGACAAGGCATTGAGCCATTTGCGGTACTGCGCGGGCGTGTCCCACTCGGCCTGATCGACAAGCTGTTCGTACCACGCGCGGAACTGCTTTTCGGAGCGGTGCCACTTGGGCATGAGCCCGCGCAGCCAGCGGCATCGCGCCAGCGCCGCCAGTTGCCAGTCGCGGCTGTGCCATCCGAAGCGCCACTTCCATCCGAAGATCACGAACTCGGGGCGATTGAGATGGCGATACGAGATGGTGTCGCCGCGGGCGGTGTTGACCTTGAAGCGGCGCTGATCGCGCCGGTATTTTTCCGGGCTCGTCAAAAGCGCCGCCGTGTACACCTCGTCCTTGATGAGCATCACCTTCGCGAGGTTCCAGACGACTTGCCGCGTGAGTGCGAAACCATCGGCGTGGCTGTCCTTCTTGAACACTTCGACAAGGCGCTTGCAGTAGCGCTCTGCGTAGGCGACGCCGCCCCAGATCATGCAGTCATAGGTGCGGATGATCACATCGCGCAGCAGTGGATTGTCGACCTTGGAGCCGCGCGTGGCGCGGAACGTCTGAAGCATCAAGAGGCGGAATCGGCGGGCGTAGCGCTCGCCGCGGCGTTTGGAGTACCACCCGAACTGCGCGGCGAGCATGTTGGCCTTGCGGCGAAGGGCCTGACGCGGGGTTTCGACTTCGTGGGCGAACTGGACGATGAACAGGTCCGGGCGGACGATGATCTTGCGGCCGATGTGGAATGCGCGGAGATTGCGATCCAAATCGTCCCGCCTCACGGTGCGCCGGATGGCTTTTTCAATGGCTTCGATCTTCAGCGGCAGATAGCCGGCCTGATACGCCATGCCGAGCATCATGATGTTCACATACAGCTTGGAATCGAGCAGCCGTTCGCACAGATCGCCGACGTTGAACGACAGGTAGCGCTCCGGATGCGTCTGCTTGCGGATCGTCGCTTCCAGACTCGGCACGTCGAAATCATCCTTGCCCATCAGCGCGGGAATCGTCAGCGTCTTGGCGGTATTGATGAGCGCGGCGGTGGCGTCGGGAGCGCCGACGCGGTAGCCGTATTTCGGATCGATCGCGCGTGTGCCCTCCAGCGCATCGACCGCCAGCAGCAGGTCCGCCTTGCCGTAGGGGATGACGGGCGTCGCGCCGGATTTGTCGTCGCGGGTAAAGAGGATCTGGCTGAACACGCCGCCGTTGCGGATGGCCATGCCCTTCTTGTCGAGGAACTGAACGTGGTAGCCCATCTCGTGACCGGCACTGACGAGAATCTCCGTCGCCACGCCGATGCCCATCCCGCCGACGCCCGCCAGATACGCCCGCCAGTATTTCTGATCCGCATGAATCGGGCGCGGGGCTTCGGGGATGTCCGCCAGATCGACGAACTCATCGCTGCGGCGCGGCGGCGTCTGACGCGTGATCGTCACCTGCTCGAAGCTCGGACAGGCATGAATCCGCCCGCAGGCGCCGTCGTTGACGCACCATGACGCATCGGTCTGCATCTTGGGTCCGTAATCCGTCTCGACATGCGTCAGTCCCGGGCAACCGGTTTGCGTCGTGCACTCCAGGCACATTTCGCACACTTCGGTCGCCACGTTCATGAAAGTCTTTTTGGCGAGGTAACCGGCTTCGCGTTCCTCCGCCCGCTCGGTCTGCCGCACGCGGCGCTGCGCGGTGATGCCGCATTCCTTGTCGGCGATGACGATCTTCACGCCGCCGGCGAGAATCGCGCTTTCGAGCGCCTCGCGGTAGGCGGGCCGATCCTCGGGGTTCATGCGGATGACGCGCACATCGCGCTTGTGCTTTTTGGGCACCATGCCGCGCACGACCCGCTCGATGTCCAGCGCGGTCATCGGCTGACCCATCAGATCGGTCTCGACAGCCGGGTGGCCCTGATGACCGGTCATCGCGGTGGTCTTGTTTTCGAGGATGATGTACGTGATGTCCTGCGCGGTGTTGATCGACTGGCTGATGGCGATCTGGCCGGAGTGGAAGAAGGTTCCGTCGCCCATGAAGACGATCTGCTTGTTGGTGATGAACGGATCGATGCCGCTGCCGGTCGCCCCGCCGAGGCCCATGCCGCTGTAGTTATGCATCAGCGGTTTGTTCGGCTCGAACATCAGCATCGAGTAACAGCCGGTGTCGCCATGCGCGACCAGATCGATCGGCGGCAGCTTGTACATGCGGTGCATGTACTGGGCGTCGAGCAGGTCGCGCCGCAGTTCCAGGAGCACATCCGACGAATCGCGATGCGGGCAACCGGGGCAGAAGGTCGGCGAACGCTCCGAAGCGGGGGTGACGGCGGCGGCGGTGAGTTCGATGCGGTCCAGTTCGCGCGTGAGCCGACCGTTGGTCATCTCGATCGGGAGCGTGGGGTGTTCCTTGATGAGCAGGGACAGGCGTTCGATGAGGATCGACGGATGCAGGCCGCGCGAAGCGGGGATGCCGGGCAGTTCGCGCGGGAACTTCTTGCCCCAGACCTGCGTGCGCGACTGCCCGCGCTGGACGAGCGGCGCGAGAATCGACTGAATCTGCCGTTCGACGAAGCTGCGGCGTTCCTCGATGACGATGATCTGATCCACCTGAGCGGCGAAATCCCGGACGAGGACTTCGTCGACCGGGTAGCTGAGCCCGAGTTTGAGTATGGGCAGTCGACCGGTCAGTCCCATCTCCTCCAGCGCCTGCACCAGATATGCATACCCGACGCCCGAAGCGGCGAAACCCATCGGCGCCACTTCGCCGCGCTGGGGCTTGTGCTCGATGCGATTGACGCCCAGATCGCGTGCCGCGGCGCACACCGCCGCATGTCGCTGGGGCATGGCCAGCTCGCGCTGCCACGTCCGCGGCGGCAGTAATACGAACTGATCAAGCGTGCGGCTGATGTCCTTTTCGTAACTGAGCGTGGTGCGGTGAAAGGTATTGATCTGCGGGTAGCGATTGGGGCGCACGAAGACGGAGCCCCCGCCGTCGGCCATCGCGACGGTCATCATGTACCCGATGTAAATCTGCCCTGCCCGGCCGAGCTTGAACGCGATGTCCACCCAATCCTTGACTTCCTGCGGACTCGACGGTTCGAGCATCGGCATGCGAACATGCTCCGCCATGAACCGGCTGTCCGCCGGAACCTGCGTCGAGTCCGACCACGGATCATCGCCGCACACCACCAGCACCCCGCCGTCGCCCTTCGTTCCCGCCAGTACGCCCAGCGACAGCGCATCGGAGGCGACATGCAGCCCGACGCTCTTCTGCGCCGCGATCGTGCGGCATTCGGCCATCTGCGACCCGTTGGCCATCGCCATGGCGAGCGCCTCGTTGTTGGCGATGCGCGCGACGATGCCGTGCTCGACGAGCAGCGGACTGGCCCGCTGACAGGCGTCGAAGAAACCGGCGATGGGCGAGCCGGGGTAGCCGGTCAGCAGGTGAACCCCGCCTTCGGTCTCCAGCGCGCCCTTCACCAGCAGTTCGTTGCCGGTGAATATTTCTCGCCCCGTTTCCAGGGTGAATCGAAGGTCCAGTTTCATGAAGCTCCGTCCAGACACCGCCGGGCCCGGCATCACTGATCACGCGCCGCGGCACGTTGGCGGTATGTGGGGCCACGCACCCCGTCTTCCCCACCGCGATCCATCGCTTGTTAACCCATATTGTACGAACGGGAAGCCGGACCGTGCCAGCAAAATCCGACCGAATCGCCAAATGACGCCATAACAATGATTTACACGCCCGCCGAAGCCCGCTATTTCGCCGCTTCCGTCTGCTTCGCCTTCTGCCGCCGGCGGAGCTCCGCGTCGATGAACCCCTGAATATCCCCGTCCATCACGCGCATCGGGTTCCCCACTTCGTAGCCCGTCCGCATGTCCTTGACCCGGTTGTCGTAGAACACGTAGCTGCGGATCTGCGTGCCCCATCCCATCTCGAGCTTGCCGCCCGCCTCCGAGTGACGCTCGGCCTCGCGGCGCTCCTCCTCAAGCTGCTCGAGCTTGGCCTGAAGGATCGCCAGCGCCTGCTTCTTGTTCTGCATCTGCTTGCGTTCGTTGGAGCAGACGACGGTGATGCCCGACGGGCGATGCAGGATGCGGCAAGCCGTGGCGACCTTGTTGACGTTCTGCCCGCCGGGTCCGCTGGCGCGGACGAAGAACTCAATATCACACTCCTTTTCGTCCACCTCGATATCGTTGTCCTCAAGCTCGGGGACGACGTCGACCGTCGCGAAGCTCGTCTGCCGCTTGCCCTGCGAATTGAACGGGCTCACCCGCGCCAGTCGATGCGTCCCGCGCTCGCAGATCATGTACCCGTACGCATAAGGCCCGACGACGTGCAGCGTCACATCCTTGATGCCCGCCTCTTCGCCCATGTGCTTGTCGAGCTCTTCGACCTTGAATCCAGCACTCTGGAAATAATGCAGGTACATCCGCAGCATCATCTCCGCCCAGTCATTGGCCTCCGTCCCCCCGTCGCCGGCGTAGATCGACAGGAAGCAGTTGCGATGATCATGCTTGCCGCTCAGAAGCGCCTGCGTTTCCACCGCGTCCATGCGGGATTCAATCTCGTCGAGCTTGCTCTCCACCTCGGTCTTCGTGGCCGCATCGCCCTCTTCCTCCGCCAGCTCAAACAGCACGCCGACATCCTCGACCTCCGCGGTGATTTTCTTCACGGGGTCGATCATCGCCTTGAGCGTTTTAAGCTCCGCGACAGTTTTCTGGGCCGACTCCTGGTTGTTCCAGAAGTCGGGCGCTTCCATCATTTTTTCCAGTTCCCCGAGCCGGGCGATGCGTTTGTCGAGGTTAAAGAGAGTCGCGGATCGTTAAAATCCGCGCCTGCAGGTTGTCGATGTCCGCCCTGACGTTTTCGCGTGCCATGGTCCGTCGCTCCGGTCGGGTGAGGCCAGATAATAGCCGTATGAGGCGGCCATGTCATATCCGCCGCCGCCTCGCGTACCATATCGGCATGACTCCGCTTCTGGCCGCACTCTGGCAACGCCGTCAGCCGATCATTGCCGTGATCGCCCTCATCGCGATCGCGGCGCATCTGGTGCTGCGTTTCGCCGTGCACATCACGCCGCCGGAAAATGAAGTCCCCTTGTGGATCGCGCTGGCGCTGGGCGGGACGCCGCT
Organism: Planctomycetota bacterium; assembly: GCA_016125255.1. Classification (NCBI taxonomy): domain Bacteria; kingdom Pseudomonadati; phylum Planctomycetota; species Planctomycetota bacterium. The sequence goes on from WGMD01000022.1 coordinate 128,932, forward strand.
GGTGCTCGAACTGCTCGGCAAACTGTTCCGCGGTGAGTTCGGCTCCGATCTTCTGGCGGGCATTTCGATCGTCACCTCCGTCGTGCTCGGCGAATACCTCGCCGGCACGTTCGTCGTGCTCATGCTCAGCGGCGGCGAAACGCTCGAGGGCTACGCCGTCGCCAGCGCGTCCAGCGTGCTCAGCGCTCTGGCCCGCCGCATGCCCGCCGTCGCGCACCGCCGCACCGATGGACAGATGATCGACATCCCGCTCGATCAGATCGCCGTCGGCGACACCATCGCCATCTACCCCCACGAAATCGCCCCCGTCGACGGCGAAGTCCTCGAGGGCCACGGCGTCATGGACGAGTCCTACCTGACCGGCGAGCCGTACCAGATGAGCAAAACCCCCGGGTCCGAAGTCCTCTCCGGCTCCATCAACGGCGAATCCGCACTGGTCATCCGCGCCGCGAAACTGCCCATCGATTCGCGCTACGCCAAGATCATGCAGGTCATGCGCGAAAGCGAGCAGCACCGCCCCAAGCTGCGCCGCCTCGGTGATCAGCTTGGCGCGTGGTACACCCCCGCCGCCGTGCTGCTGGCGATCGCCGCGTGGATCATCAGCGGCGACGCCGTCCGATTCCTCGCCGTCCTCGTCGTCGCCACGCCCTGCCCGCTCCTCATCGCCATTCCCGTCGCCATCATCGGGTCCATCTCCCTCGCCGCCCGGAGGGGCATCATCATCCGCGACCCCGTCGTCCTCGAAAAAATTGACACCTGCCGCACCGCCATTTTCGACAAGACCGGCACACTGACCTACGGCGAGCCGAAGCTGACCGAACAACTTGTCGCCCCCGGCTCCGACCGCGCCCAGGTGCTTAAACTCGTCGCGGACCTTGAGCGTTACTCCAAGCATCCGCTGGCCGAGGCCGTCGTGCGGACCGCCGACGCCGAGCATCTTCCGCGTCAGACCGTCCGTCACATCAGCGAAAAGCCCGGCGAGGGATTGCGCGGGCAGGTCGATGGCCACACCGTCACCATCACCAGCCGCTCGCTGCTCGCCCGCACCAATCCGTCATTGCTCGCCGTCTTGCCCGAACAGGCGGCGGGGCTTGAGTGCATCGTACTCGTCAACGATCAGTACGCCGCCACGTATCGCTTCCGTGACGAGCCCCGCACGGAGGGCCGGTCGTTCATTCATCACCTTGGCCCCAAGCATCATTTCGATGACGTGCTGCTTGTCAGCGGCGATCGCGAATCGGAAGTCCAATACCTCGCGGATCGTGTGGGCATCACGCAGGTGTACGCCGCTCAAAGCCCTGAGCAGAAGGTCGCCATCGTGCGTGACGCGGCGGCCCAATCGCCGACGGTTTTCCTCGGCGACGGCATCAACGACGCCCCCGCCCTGACCGCCGCCACCGTCGGCATCGCCTTCGGGTCCCACAGCGATGTGACCACGCAGGCCGCCGGCGCCGTGATCATGGATACGTCACTACAGAAAGTGGACGAGCTGATGCACATCGGCCGGCGCATGCGCTCGATCGCGCTGCAAAGCGCCGTCGGCGGCATGGCCCTGAGCATCGTCGGCATGCTCATCGCCGCCGCCGGCTACCTGCCGCCGGTCGCCGGCGCCATTTCGCAGGAAGTCATCGACGTGCTGGCGGTCGCCAACGCATTGCGCGTGGCGATCCCGCCCAGATCGCTGACGGATTTCTGAGCCGCTTGCGGCTTGGCCATCAGAGTACGGCCTTGATCGCGTCGCAGAGGGGGCCGATGTTTTTGTCGGTGATGCCGGCGACGTTGATGCGGCCGGAGCCGACGATGTAGATGGCGAACTGGTCGCGCAGTTTCTGCACCTGTTCCTTGGTGAGCCCTGAGAAGCTGAACATGCCGCGCTGGTGGATGATGAACGAGAAGTCGCGGGCGATGCCCTTGACCTTGAGGGTGTCGACGAGCAGGTGGCGCATGCCGTTGATGCGGCTTCGCATCTCGGCGACTTCCTTTTCCCACTGGGCCTTGAGGGCCGGGTCGGTGAGGATCGTCGTGACGATGGCGGCGCCGTGGGCGGGCGGGTTGGAGTAGTTGGAGCGAATGGTGACCTTGATCTGACTCGCCACGGCCTTGATGTGCTCAGGCGACTTGGCCACAGCCGTGATCGCGCCGACGCGCTCGTTGTAGAGGCCGAAGTTCTTGGAGAAGCTCGAGCAGATGAGCAGTTCATCGACGTGCTCGCACAGGGCCAGCAGACCCGCCGCGTCCTCGCTCAACCCGTCGCCGAAGCCCTGATAGGCGAAATCGACGAGCGGGAAGATGCCGCGCTTGGCAAGGGTTTCGCCGATCTTTTTCCACTGCTCGATCGTCGGATCGACGCCCGAGGGATTATGGCAGCAGCCATGCAGCAGCACGACGTCGCCGGGGCCCATCGTGTTGAACGTCGCCATCATGGCGTCAAAGTCGAGCGCCCGCTGCGCCTTGTCGAGATACGGATAGCTCTTGACGCTCAGCCCGGCCGCTTCAAAGACCGCGTTGTGGTTGGCCCAAGTGGGATTGCTCACCCAGACGGTCGGCTTGTTGTGGAGCCGGGCGAGGTAGTCGCCGGCGACGCGCAGGGCGCCGGTGCCGCCGGGAGTATGAGCAGTGAATGCACGCCCGCCGGTCACGACCGGATGGGCCTCGCCGAACATGAGTTTCTGCACGGCCGTACCGTACACAGGATCGCCGCTGATGGGCTTGTAGCCCTTGCTGGTCTCCCCGGCGAGCAGGCGTTTTTCCGCTTCCTTGACCGACGGGAGGATCGGCGTCTTGCCCGTCGCGTCCTGATAGACGCCCACGGACAGGTTGATCTTGCTCGGGTTCTTATCTTCCTTGAACGCGTCGGTGAGCCCGAGGATCGGGTCCGGCGGCGCGGTGGTCACGTGCTCAAACATGGGATTTCAGCGCTTCGTAAAAAAAGGGTGATTGTTGCAGTGCCTCGAACAGGGCGGTAGCTTAACGCGATGATCGTATGACGCAACCCGTGTCCAAACCACCCGCCCGAACATGGAGTTCCCCCGATGCGTAAAGTCCTGCCGGCGATGTTTCTGCTTGCGATGTGCTGCCAACAGCTTCGGGCCGAGGATCAGGCCTGGATCGACCCCCAGACCGCCGCAGCCGAGGACCCGGACTTCGTGCTGCAAGGCGAATACGCCACGCCGCGGACAAGCGAAAAGGAAGGCCGCATTTACGCCCAGGTCATCGCGCTGGGCAAGCACCACTTCCGCCTCGTGCGCTACGTCGGCGGACTGCCCGGCGCCGGGTGGGACGGCGAGGCGCCGATGCAGTATGAGGCCGATGCGCAGGACAATGCGGTCCACTTCAAAGGCCCCAACTCCGAGGAAGTGCTCACCCTCGCCGACGGCAAGATCGAGTCGAGCATGGCGGGCGATCCGGCGCTGAAGATCGAGCGGCTGAGCCCGACGCTCGGCGCAAAGCCGCCCGAAGGCGCGACCGTCCTGTTCGACGGCACGAAGGAAACCTTCGAGAAACAATGGAAAAACAGCCACATGTCCGACGACGGCCTGCTCATGCAGGGCGCCACGACCAACATGCTCGTTCAGGATTGCACGCTCCACGTCGAGTTCCGCCTGCCGTACAAACCCGACGCACGCGGTCAGGGCCGGGGCAACAGCGGGCTTTACCTGCAAAGCCGCTACGAGGTGCAGATGCTCGACAGCTTCGGCCTCAAGGGCGAGGACAACGAGTGCGGCGGCATCTACCGCATTTCCAAGCCGAAGGTCAACATGTGCGCTCCGCCGCTGACCTGGCAGACCTACGACGTCGACTTCACCGCCGCCGAGTACGACGCCAACGGTGCCAAGACCGCCAACGCCAAAATCACCGTCCGGCACAACGGCGTGATCATTCAGGAAAATGTCGAGATCGGCGGGCGGACCACTTCGTCGCCCCTGGCCGAATCCCCCGAGCCCGGGCCCATCTATCTGCAGAACCACGGCAATCCGGTCCGCTATCGCAACATCTGGATCATCCCCAGGTAACCCCCCGCCCGCTGCGCGAATTTCCCCACGCGCATCGCCGTGGCGACTGACACGGCTCCGCCGCGGTTTCACCATCCGTGATATTTCCCGCAAATCGTGGGGAAAATTCGGCGGGTTTGCGGTTGCTGCGCGCACGGTGCGCATGCGTGAGGCAATTTCGTCTTTGCCCACCCCGCGCTGCGACGCCGAATCGCGGGTCAGTGGCGCGCGGTGTCACAAGGGTGCGCGATCCGGTCATCGCAGTGCGCCGATCGCGACGTGACGGTGCGCCGCAGTGGGAAATATTCCCCAATTCCCAACTCGCCCGCGCCTGCCGCGCGACCGCTTTGTGCGCATCTACGACGGACTTACACCACGGTCGCCGACGGGTCCTGCCGGTGTTCGCTGGAGATCGTCAGCGTGAAGGTCGTGCCTTCGCCGACGTGCGAATCGACGATGACTTTCCCGCCGTGCTCTTCGATGATCTTCTTCGTCACCGCCAGCCCCAACCCCGTCCCGCGCAGGCCCTTGGTCGAATAGAACGGCTCGAACAGGTGCGACAGATCCTCCGCCTCGATGCCCGAACCGTTATCCGAAATGCTGATGACCACCTCTTCGCTCTTGCGGCGGTAGTCGCAGCGGAGCGTGATCGCGCCCGTCTCGGCTTCGACCGCATCGAGCGCATTGGTCATCAGGTTCATCACCGCCTGATGCAGCCCGCCCGGGTCGGCGGGAATCGCCGGCATGTCCGGGTCGAACTCCGTGATGAGCGCGACGTTGCGCCGATCGCACTGCGGCTGCATGAGCTGGACGATCTCGTTGAGCAATCCCGGAAAGTGCACCATCTCGAACTCGGGCTTGCGCTGCTTGCTGAACGCGAGCATGTTCATGGTGAGCTGGTAAATGCGGTCGAGATTGCGGGCGAGGATGTCCCAGCCGTTGGTGACGAGCTTGAGGTCCTTCTTGCGCAGACCCAGCTCGACGACTTCGGCCCCGCCGCGCATCGCCTGCAGAATGTTGCGGATCGAATGCGACAAGCTCGCCACCGTTTCCCCCACCGCCGCGAGGCGCGCCTGCTGCAAGCCCTTCTTGTAGAGGTCGGCGTTTTCGAGGGCGAGGCCCGTCTGCGAGCCGATCGCGGTGAGCAGGCGAAGCTGATCTTCGGTGAAGGTGTAGTTGGCGATTTTCGAGTCGATGTAGATGACGCCGAACACGCGATCGCGGAACTTGACGGGCACGCAGATCGCCGAGCGGATGCCGAAGGCCTTGACCGAATCGCCCGCGGCGAAGCGCCGGTCGGTCATGGCGTTGCTCGACAGCACGCCCTCCGACTTTTCGAGCACATGACGCACGATGGTGCGGCTCACGGAAATCTTGCCCTCCACCTTGTTCATCGGCGGCGTCCGGTACCGCACGACGACCGGCTCGGGCTTGGCCTCGGGATGGGGCCGCAGCAGAATGAATCCGCGGTCCGGCTCGAAGTGCTCGAACACCAGGTCCATCACGCGCTCCAGCAATTCCTGCCGGTCGAACACGGAGCCGACCACCTGCGTCAATTCGTAGATGACCTTCAGGTGGAGCACGGCCGCTTCGGTCGGCTCGGGGGACGCCATGATGACCGAGTCATCGTTGGCGGCGACGGTGGCTTCGACGGACGTGTCGATGCGGTCGCCGGCCACGACGCGGACCGGCTTGGTCGTGCCTGCGCTGTTGGCCCGGCCGAAGACCCAGAGCGTCGCGCCCGTGCGAATCTGATCGCCCTGCCGCAGAAGCGTCGGCTGGGCGATGCGCTTGCCGTTGACATACGTGCCGTTGTTGGAATGCAGATCGTGAATGAACCACTTGCCATCGTTGGGGGTCAATTCAGCGTGGCGGCGCGAGATGGTCGTGTCGGTCAGGGGCAGCGATTCGCTGGACCGCCCGATCTGCTGCGGCTCGGTGTCGGGCAACTCGAATCGGCGTCCCTTGTCGGGGCCCTGGATGATGTTCAGGATCAGCACGGCTGGCCTCACGAAAAATCGGGGAGCTTCACATCCGCCCCCGGTTTAGAGCATCTGTTAAAAGCCCCCCTCCCTTGAAGGGAGGGGCTGGGGGAGGGATTCCCGCCATGCGCGTGATCGTAAGTCATCGAAGCGTCGCTCGCAAAGCGAATCCCCCTCCCAACCTCCCCCTTCGAGGGGGAGGGGTTGGAACATGCGTGGTTTGGATATCTTCGTCGCGTTTGACACCCCATCGGCACCGGCATAAATTGATGGACTGTCCCGATGGTGGCTGTAGCTCAGCTGGTTAGAGCATCGCGTTGTGGTCGCGAGGGTCGGGGGTTCGAATCCCCTCAGCCACCCTTTTTCCGCAGATTCCCCGCATCTTTCGAGCAGGACCCGTTTTGGACGGGTCCTTTTCGTTTGGGACGGGGGTGGAATTGGTTTCTAGTTTCTAGTTTCTAGTTTCTGGTTTTGGGTTTTGGGTTTCGGGGTTTTCCTTCAGGTTGTACGATGGGGCGGAGGCAATAACCTGCTCACTGGAGGCGATCTGTCTTGAAGATGGATATCGATGCCCGCCCATGCCGGATGGTTTTTTGTTTCGTCATGCTGTTTGTTGCGATTGCCGCGGCGGTCGGGCGGGCGGGGCCGCCGAATGTGGTGGTGATTCTGGCGGACGATCAGGGCTGGGGGGATTTGAGCGTCAACGGCAATACGAATCTTTCGACGCCGAATATCGACGCGCTGGCGGCGGCGGGGACGATCATGGACCGCTTCTACGTCTGCGCGGTCTGCTCGCCGACGCGGGCGGAGTTTCTGACGGGGCGGTATCACGTGCGCATGGGCGTGCATTCGACTTCGACCGGCGGCGAGCGCATGAACCCCGACGAGAAGACCATCGCCGACACGTTCAAGGCGGCGGGCTACGCGACCGGCGCGTTCGGCAAATGGCACAACGGTTCGCAATGGCCCTACCATCCCAACGCGCGCGGGTTCGACGAGTATTACGGGTTCACCTCCGGGCACTGGGGCAGCTACTTCGACCCGATGCTCGAACACAACGGCGTCATCACGCAGGGCAAGGGCTTCATCATCGACGACCTGGCCGATCACGCCATGGCGTTCATCGAGGCCCACAAGGATCAGCCGTTCTTCTGCTACATTCCGTTCAACACGCCGCATTTTCCGCCGCAGGTTCCGGATCGTTTTTACGACAAGTTCCGCGAAGCGCCGATCAAGATGCGCTCGGACCTCAATGGGGCGGGGAAGGCGACGGAGCCGCTTGAGGAAACGCGGGCCGTGCTGGCGATGGTGGAGAATGTCGATTGGAACGTGGGGCGCATCGTCGCCAAGCTCGACGAACTGAAGCTGGCGGACAACACGATCGTGATCTATTTTTCCGACAACGGGCCCAACAGTTGGCGGTGGAACGACGGGATGAAGGGGCGCAAGGGATCGGTGGACGAAGGGGGCGTGCGGTCGCCGTTCATGATCCGCTGGCCCGGTCACATCGCGGCCGGCGCGCATCGCCCGCAGATCGCGGCGGCGATCGACCTTTTGCCGACGCTGGCGGACCTGGCGGGGATTCCGATCGTCAGCACCAAGCCGCTCGACGGCAAGTCGATCAAGCCGCTGCTCGTGGGCGAGGCGCCCGCCGACTGGCCGGACCGGGCGATCTTCTCGCACTGGAACAACAAGGTCAGCGTCCGCACGCAGCAGTACCGCTTCGATCAGAACGAGCGGCTTTTCGACATGAGCGCCGACCCCGGCCAGCATGCGCCGATCAAGGACATGACCCCCGCTCAGCGCGGTCTGGCGAAGCAGCTTGGCAAGGACGTCGTCGATTTCCGAGAGGCGTTCTCCCCCCTGCTCGCTCACGACGATCGCCCGTTCACCGTCGGGTTCGGCGGATTGGATTTCCCCGTGACGCTCCTGCCGGCGCGCGACGGCGAGCCGCACGGGTGCGTCGAGCGCAGCAACCACTACCCCAACTGCACGTTCTTCACCCACTGGACCGACCTGACCGGCTCGATCACATGGGACGCCCAGGTCGGCGAGGCGGGCAAATACGAAGTGGTGATCTATTACGCCTGCCCCGCCGCGGATGTCGGATCGACGATCGAGCTTTCCTTCGAGGGCGTCAAACTGACCGGCAAGGTCAGCGCGGCGCACGACCCGCCGCTGTATGGATGGGAACACGATCGCTTCAAGCGCGGCGAGGGATACGTCAAGGACTTCAAGCCGATGACGCTCGGGACGATCGAATTGCCCAAAGCCCGCGATCAACTCACGCTGCGGGCGACGCAGATGCCGGGTAAACAAGTGATGGAGGTTCGGCTGCTTCAGCTCACGCGCGTCAAATGATCAGGGCTGCGCCGACGCGCTCAGGTCCACGCAGATCGCTTTCCCATCCGCATCGCGCACGTACACATGCTCACCGAGCAGCACCGGCGCGTTCCATGTGCGCTTGCCCAGCCCGTCGAGCCGGCCGCGCTCGCGATAGCCGTCGGGGTTCGCGTCGGCGAGAACGAGCGAGCCGTCGTTGGTGAGGATGAGCAGTTGGCGGCCGACGAGGATGAGCGAACCTTTCATGTCGGGCTGCGACCAGATGGTCCTGCCGGTCGCCCACTCGACGCAGCGCAGCGCCCCCGGCACGTTCCTGCGATGCACCGGCCCGTCGAAACCGTAAAGATGCCCTTCGAACAGTACTGGCGCGGCGATGTGATTTTGAAACGCCTTGTTGCGCCAGAGCGGTTCGTGCCCGGCGAGGTTCGGATCGAACTGCGCCGCCCCCATGTCCCACCACGACGACACGTACAACTTCCCGTCCGCGAAGGTCGGGTCCGCCGAGTTCTCGCCCATCTTCGTGGGCCAGTCGACTTTCCACATGACCATCCCGTCGGACTGGCGCACGACGAAAAGGGTTCGCGTGCCGAGTATGGCCAGCGCCTTTTCGCCGCGGCAGGTCATCTCGACCGGCGCGCCGTAGCCGCTCTCGTCGGCGGGCGAATTCCACACGACCGCGCCGGTGTCCTTGTTGAGCGCGATGCCGTGCTGATTGGCGTTGAGGTAGATCACGTCGTCGAGGATCAGCGGCGTGGAGGCGAATCCCCAGCGCGGCATCGTGGCGCCGACGCCCTTGAGCAGATCGACGCGCCACCGGACCGATCCGTCGGCGGCGCTCCAGCAGGTGACCAGTCCCTGTTTGCTGAGCGTGTAGAGCCACGGGCCGTCGAGGGTCGGCGAGGCGTTGGGCCCGCCGGGGTTGTAGAGCGGGACGAGGTCCTGCGGATAGCGTTGCGACCACACGACCGCCCCGCTCGCGGCGTCCAGGCAATCGATGACATCCTCGCCGTCGACGTTGCCGACGGTATAGACGCGCGTCGGCGTGGCGGCGAAACCGGCGTAGCCGATGCCGATGTTCGCTTCCCAAAGCACGCGCGGCCCGCCGTCGGGCCAATGGATCGCGCCTTGGTAATGACCATTATGATGCTGCCCGCGCCATTGCGTCGTCGGCTGCGCCAAACACAGCGGCGCCCCCGCCGTCAGAACCGCCACGATCGTGATGATCGCTCGCATGGGCGTAGCCCTCTCTGTCGCGCCGGAGGATCAGATCGCTTGGACGCTGATGCGTGCTTCGAGGCGGTGGGAGGCGCCGGGGTCAAGTTTGATCGACTCGTCGCCCGCCGCCGCCGTCTCGACGCAGATCATGTGCGGATATTCGTCATCGCCGAAGTCGCTCATCTTTTTCGATTTCTCGATCCACGGGTTCCACACGACGGTCGTCTTGGAGCCGGACTTTGCGATGCGGATGCGCCGGCGGAAACCGGGGTCTTCGATGACGCATTCGGATTCGGTGTTGAGATAGACGCGATCGGTTTCATTGCTGATCGTGACGGGGCCGTGCTGGGTCTTGCGTTTCATGCCGTCGACTTTGTCGAGGTATTCGACGCCGTCGAGACCGTGAACCTTGACCTTGGTCACATCGGAGACGGCGAAGTAGGTATGCAGCGCGCCGGTGGATTCGAAGGGTTTGACGCAGGTGTTGAAGACGGTCAGGGCGACGGTCAGGGTCGGGCCGATGGTGGCGGTCAATTCGGCGAGGAACTTGTGGGGCCAGAGCTGCTGGCTCATCTCGTCGGACTGCGCTTCGTAGGTCACGCGGACGGAGCCGTCGGCGAGGTTGATCGAATCGACGAGCCGCCAGGGCATGGTGCGGAGGAACCCGTGCGCGGGCTTTTCGGGATTGACGGGATGGGGTCCGAACCAGGGCCAACAGATGGGGATCCCGCCGCGGATGGGCGCGCCGAGTTCGAAGCGGCTCTTGGCGCTCATCCAGAGGACGGGCTTGCGGCCGGCGGGTTGCCAATGCGTCAGGTGCGCGCCTTGGGGATAGATCGTGGCGCTGGCGAGATCGGTTGCAATCGTCTGATGGTCAAGATCGTTGGGCTGGCTCATGCGATGAGCATACCCCGCCGGCCCATCGTCGAAAAGGGGACGCACGCGATCGAGCGCGATATAATCGTTTCCCCGCTGTCACCGTTAAAAACCAAAGGTTGAATCCGCATGTCTTACCGGAAACTCACACGAGCCGTTGTCGCTGTCTGCATTTTCGCAATCGCCGCCGCGCTGACGTGGGCGGCGCCGTTCGCCGATCGGGCGGCGTTCGTGGCGAGCAATCCCAAGTCCGAGCGCGTGCCGGTCGAAGCGTTCGCGTTCAACGAACACGCGAAGGGGTTGAAGATCGAAGTGTGGGCCACATCGCCGCAGCTTTTCACGCCGGTGACGATGGACATCGATCCGAAGGGTCGGGCGTGGGTCGTCGAAGGCGTCGATTACGGTCGCGGCCGCACGCTCGGCGACGGGACCAGCATTGTCGTCATCAGCGACACCGACGGCGACGGGAAGGCGGACGAGTCGCATGTGTTCGTCGCCGAGCCGAACGTGCGGACAGCGCCGCTGGGCATCGGGGTGTTTGACAATGTGATCGTGCTGTCGGCGACGCCGGACATCATTGTGTACACGGATGTGGACCGCGACGGGAAGTTCGATCCGAAGATCGACAAGCGCGAGGTGTTTCTGACGGGCTTTCAAGGCGGCGGGCATGATCACACGTTGCACGCCGTCGTCGGCTCGCCCAGCGGGCAGTGGTACTTCAGCTACGGCAACAAAGGCGCGAACATCAAGACCGTCGACGGCCGGCACTTCGTTTCCAACTGCTACTACGGCAACCCCGCCCAGTGCGGCATCGACAGCTCCGACGGGCACCGCTACATCGGCGGGGCGGCGATGCGCATCAACCCCGACGGCACCGGCCTGAACGTCGTCGGTCACAATTTCCGGAACACGCACGACATGGTCGTCAACAGCTTCGGCGACGTGTACCAGAACGACAACGATGACCCGTCGCACTGCCGGGCGACCTGGCTCATGGAGTACGGCAACCTCGGGTACTCGGATCTGATCGACGGCACGAAATCATGGGAGGAAATCGCCAAAAGCTGGGAGGAGCAGCGGCCGACCGACAATGATCCGCCCGGCTACGTGGCGGTGCACGGCAAGGGCGTCATCCGCTCCAGCGCCTCGCACTGGCGCGAGAATTACCCGGGCACGATACCGCCCGGCGACGTCTACGGGGCCGGCTCGCCCACGGGCGTGACGTTCATCGAAGGCGACGAGCTGGGCGCCGAATTTCGCGGGACGTATCTGGCCTGCGACATGGTGCACAAGGCCCTGCTCGGCTACAAGCCGGCGCTCAAGGACGCGGAGATTCAGATGGTGCGCCTCGGCGAATGGCTCGGACTCAATGAGCAGTCCAAGGGCCAGTTCTTCCTGCCCACCGACATCGTTGTCGGCACCGACGGCGCGCTGTACCTGGCGGACTTCTACAACGACACGAGCCGCCATGTCGACCAGGTCTCCGGCACCATCTACCGAATCACACGCACCGACGGCAAGCCGATGACGCGCCCGACGTATGACTTTGACACGACCGCCGGGCTCTTTGCCGCGCTGGCGAGCCCGAACTCCGGCGTGCGCTTCGTCGCGGTTTCGAAGCTCATGGCCAAGGGCGCCCAAGTCGAGAAGGACGCCGAAGCGTTTTTCACCAGCCACGCCGACAATCCGTACATCGCCGCGCGGGCCGTCTGGCTGCTGGCCAAAGCCGGCGACGCGGGGCGCACGTTCGTCGAGAATCTCCTGAAAAACGGCGATGAATCGCAGCGCATCGTGGCGTATCGCGCCCTGCGCTTCGCCCTGCCGGATCGCCTGCTCGCCTACGCCGCGCAGGTCGCCGGCGACAAGTCGGCGAGCGTGCGGCGTGAAGTGGCGTTGTCGATGCGCGATGTGCCCTTCGCGCAGTGCAAGGACATCCTCGCCACGCTGATCGCCAACTACGAGCCGCACAATCGCTGGTATCTCGAAGCGCTGGGCACGGCCGCGTCGCTCAAGGAGACGCAGGTCTACGACGAACTGGTCAAGCCGCTCGCGCAGTCGATGGACTACGCCAAGTGGGACGACAAGCTCAAGAACCTGGCGTGGCGGCTGCACACGCCGGCGGCGGTCGATGACCTGGACAAGGTGATCCGCGCCCAGCTTCCGGACATCACCGAGTTCCGCCATCTGATCATGGCCTACGCGCTCTACACCGATGAGCCCGACCGGGCGCATCGCGAGAAGATCGTGCTCGCCTTCGCCGACATTCCGCAGTTCAAGGGCGACGACTACCAGACGACGGTCAGCGAGGTGTATCAGAAGGACATCCGCCTGATTCCGCCGGTGCGTCTGACGCAGGATTATCTGATGCCGCGCGAGCTTGGACCGGAGACGAAGGTCTCGACCCCTGAGGAAATCGCGAAGTTGCCGGGCGACGCGGCGCACGGCAAGGCGCGTGCGACGCTGTGCCTGATGTGTCACCGCATCGACGGCGTCGGCCCGATGTTCGCGCCGGACCTGTCGACATGGGGCACGCAGCGCACCATCGCCGAGATCGCCAAGGACATCGTCGCCCCGTCCGACAAACTGGCGCACGGCTTCGAGGATCCTGTTCGCATCACCGGGCACGGCAAGACCGCCGAGGGCTTTCTCGTCAACTACTCGTATCACGCCGGCAGTTGCAAGATCAAGGTCATGGGCGGCGACTATCTGAAGCTGCTTTTCCGCGGGGAGGGTCTGCGGATCGAACACCTCAAGGAATCATGGATGCCCACGGCGTCGAAGATGGGACTGACGGATCAGGACGTGCGCGACATCGCCGAGTACCTGCACACCAAGTAGGGCGCCAGTCGGTCAGGCGAGCATTCGGCGCACCGTTTCGATGCGGGCATCCTCTTCCGCCGGCGCGACTTCGACCGGGACTTTGAGGCCGCGCTGCACGGCGGGTCGCGTCGAGATGCGGTCGAGCCATGCGGCCAGATGATCGAGCCCGCTGATCGACAGACCCGCTTTGGCGAAGCCGGCCACCCATGTGAAGGTGGCAATGTCGGCAATGGAGTATTCGTCCGCGAGGTAGTCGCGGCCGGTCAGTTGCGTGTCGAGCACTTCATAGAGCCGGCGGGTTTCATTGCGATAGCGATTGATCGCGTAGGCGATTTTCTCCGGCGCGTAGTTCTGGAAGACGTGAAGCTGGCCCTGCATCGGTCCGATGCCCGCCATCTGAAACATGAGCCACTGAATCACGCGGCTGCGGTCGTTGGCGGTGCGTCCGATGAGGCGCCCGGCTTTCTCCGCCAGATACATGAGAATCGCGCCGGACTCGAAGACGGGAAAGTCGCCGTTGTCACGGTCAATGATCGCGGGTATGCGTCCGTTGGGATTGATCTTCAGGTACCACGGCTCCTTCTGCTGACGCTTGGCGAAATCGATGGGGATCACGTGATACGGCAACTCAAGTTCTTCGAGCGCGATGGAGATTTTCCGGCCGTTGGGCGTGGCGGCGGTGTAGAGATCGATCATGGAACACTTCCTTGGGCGAAAGGGATCAGAGGATGGCCTGGATGACGCCGCCGTCGACGCGGAGGGCGGCGCCGTTGGTGGCGCTGGCGAGGGGCGAAGCGGTGTAGGCGACGAGATTGGCGACTTCATCGACGTTGATGAAACGGCCGAGCAGCGACGTGGGCCGGGCGGTCTGGAAGAATCGCTTTTCCATCTCGGCGGGCGTGATGTTCTGCTGATCGGCCATCTGCTTGACGAAGGTGCCGACGCCTTCGGAGTCGGTCGGGCCGACGAGGATGGAGTTGACGGTGACGCCGGTGCGGCGAGTCGTATTCGCGACGCCGCGGGCGATGGCGACCTGCGCGGTCTTGGTCATGCCGTAGTGGACCATCTCTTCGGGAATCTGCACGGCGGATTCGCTGGCGATGAAGATGATGCGGCCCCAATCGCGGTCCTTCATGCCGGCAAGGTAGTGCCGCGTGAGCCGCACGCCGCTCATGACGTTGACCTCAAAAAGCCGCATCCAGTCTTCGTCGGGGATGTCGGTGAAGGGCTTGGGTTCGAAGATGCCGACGTTGTTGACGAGGATGTCGACGTTCGGCACGGCTTTGATCAGCGCTTCGCAACCCGCGGCGGCGCCGAGGTCGGCGACGATGCCGCGCACGTTCGCGTCCTTCACAGCGGCGCGCAAAGTCGTCAGCGCCTCGTCGACGCGCTTTTGCGTGCGGCCATTGATGACGACGGCCGCGCCTTCGGCGGCGAGGCGGCGGGCGATGGCGAAGCCGATGCCGGCGGTGGAGCCGGTGACGAGGGCGGTTTTGTTCTTGAGCTGAAGGTCCATGATCGCGGCACTCCTGATGAAATAAAAAAAGGCGGCCCGGATGGGGCCGCCTTCTTGGGTGCGGATCAGGTGCGGTCGGTTACGCGGATTCCTTCTTGCGAATCTGCTGGACCTGCGAGAGGGCTTTCTTGCCGTTGATGACGTCGGCGTCGATGACGAACTTGACGCCGTCGGCTTCCATGTCGGGCAGGTCGTAGTTGAGATCGAGCATGATCTCTTCGAGGATGGCGCGGAGGGCGCGGGCGCCGGTGTCGCGCTGCATGGCTTTGTGCGCCACGGCCTTGAGCGCGTCCTCGGTGAACTCGAGCTCGGCGCCTTCCATCGAGAAGAAGTACTGGTACTGCTTGACCAGCGCGTTCTTGGGCTCGGTGAGGATGCGGACGAGGTCGGCTTCGTTGAGCGGTGAAAGCGGGACGAGCACGGGCAGACGACCGACGAGTTCGGGGATGAGCCCGAATTCGAGCACGTCATCGGGGATGACATGCTTGAGGGCGTCGTGGCGGTGGTCCACTTCGGCGAGGTCGGCGTCGGACTGCTCGGCGGCGAAGCCGATGCGTCGGGAGCCGAGGCGTTTCTTGATGATGTCTTCGATCCCGACGAACGCGCCGCCGCAGATGAAGAGGATGTTGGAGGTGTCCATCTGAATGTACTGCTGCTCGGGGTGCTTGCGTCCGCCTTGCGGGGGGACGTTGGCGACGGTGCCTTCGAGCATTTTCAGAAGGGCCTGCTGGACGCCTTCACCGGAGACGTCGCGCGTGATGGAGACGTTGGAGCTGGTGCGGCCGATCTTGTCGATTTCGTCGATGAAGATGATGCCGCGCTGCGCCGCTTCCAGATCATAGTCGGCGGCTTGCAGAAGCTTGAGCAGCAGGTTCTCGACGTCTTCGCCGACGTAGCCGGCTTCGGTCAACGTCGTCGCGTCACCGATGGCGAAGGGGACGTTGAGCATGCGCGCCATGGTGCGGGCGAGGAGCGTCTTGCCGGAGCCGGTCGGGCCCAGCAGCATGACGTTGGACTTTTCAAGTTCGACGCCCTTGGTGTCCTGATCCTCGACGCTCAGGCGCTTGTAGTGATTGTGCACCGCGACGGCGAGGGCCTTTTTGGCCAGGTCCTGCCCGATGATGTACTGATCCATGAACTGTCGGATCTGGCGCGGGGTCGGGATGGAGTTGAACATCGGGCGGCTGGTGTGCACGCGGCGACGTTCCTGCTTGAAGATGTTCTGGCACAGGTCGGTGCAGTTGGCGCAGATGTAGACATCGTTGGGGCCTTCGACCATGGGGCCGACTTCGCGGCTGTTCTTGCCGCAGAAGCTGCACGTGGTGACTTTGCGGCCGCGGAATCCCCCGCCGCCACCGCCGGTTCCGCCGCCGGAGCCGGAGTCGCCGCCTTTGTTACCACCGCGTGACTGATTGGCCATATTCCATCCTGAACTGCTGTTAGGCGCTTCGAGATTCCCTGACTCATCGTTGTGCACGTCGATCGTCTCCCGCGCGTGGGGTCTCCACGCTCCTTAAATCGACCGGCGTTCACCTTCGCTTAATGTCTATTCTACCCCAATTTGTCGGTTGAATCTCCTGTCCGGCTGTCGCGCGAATCATTATCGGGCGGTGATTGAAGCAGATTCGGACCCAGTTCCACATCTTCTTCGGCCGCAGTGACCTGCGTTCGCAGACGGGTTCCGCCGGCCTGTCCGACGACCTTGCCCAGGGCGCGTTCGAGTTCGGCATCGGTGAGCTTTCCCTCGGCGTGCATGCGGCGCAGCGCGCTGGGCGAGAACGCCATGCCCAGATCGCCCTGGCTCATCTCACGCGCGCGGCGGCGGGCGAAGGCGGCGGCGATCCAGAAGACGACGAGCAGCCCCAGCAGCACGGCGCAGGGGATCAACACGCCGCGGAACGCGGTCGCTGGATCCTTGGCGGCGAGCGTCAGAAGCTGTGGCGCGACTGGCATGCGTGCGCCCCTGTCCGGAGTGGATTACTCGTCGGACTTCTTCTTGGTCGACTTCTTCCTGGGGGCCTTGGCCTCGGCGTCATCAGCCGCGGGCGAGGCGTCCTCGGCCTTTTCGGCCTTGGCCTTCTTCGGGGCGGACTTCTTCTTCCTGGGTTTGGCGGCGGGAGCTTCGAGGCCCTCCATCTTGCGCCATTCCTCTTCGCTGATCTCCTGGACCTTGGCGTCGGCGATGATCTTCTCGATGGCCTTCTCTTCGCGCATCTGCACGTAGAGCTGCTGAAGCTGACCGTTGCGGGCCATCTCGTCACGCAGCGACTGCGGGCGGCGGCCCTGCTGCATGGCGATCTGCACCACGCGGCCGTTCACTTCGTTGTCCGTCACTTCCACTTCGAGCTTCTGCGCCACGGCGTCGAGAATGAACAGCGACTTAAGCTCCTTCTGGGCCGTCTCCTGCGAGGCGGCGCGCAGCTCGGCGAGCTTCTCCTCGATGTCCTGCGGCTTGGCGCCGCGCATCATCATCTCGTACTGGCGGCGGTGGAGGATCTGCTCGGCCTGGCGGTTGGACAGACCTTCGGGCAGTTCGAGCGTGACCTTCTCGAGCAGGGTCTTGACGACCTGGGCCGCCATCGCCTGACGCTGCGTCTGATCGGCTTTGCCGGAAAGCTGCTGCTTGATCTGCTCGCGGAGTTCGGTTTCGGACTCCATGCCGACCATCGTGACCAGTTCGTCGACCGGCAGCGGTTCGAGCCGCTCGACCTTGCGGACGGTCAATTCGATGTTGAGCTTCTTGCCGCGGAGGGCTTCGACTTCGTGGCTCGCCGGGCCGTCGGCTTCGAGCTTCACGATGTCGCCCTTCTTCTTGCCGGCCAGTTCCTTGCCAAGATCGCGAATGAGGATGCCGCTGACGACGCCCTTGAACTCGCGATCTTCGCCGGTCACGAGCATCGGCACGTCGTCGGCTTCATGGAGCGAAGCGCCGTCGGCGGCGTCGGTGATCTTCACCTGCGCGCTGACGTAGTCGCCGGCTTCGACCTCGTCGACGCCCGCGGGCTGACCGTACATCTCGCAGTACCGCTCGACTTCCGAGTCGATCTGCTCGTCGGTGACTTCGATGGCGGGCTTCTTGACTTCGATGCCCTTGAGGTCGGGCAGTTCGACGTCCGGCGCGACTTCGATTTCGACTTCGAAGCTCAGCGGGCCCGAGTCGGGCAGTTTCAGGTCGTCATAGTTCTTGATGTCCGGTTCGCCCAGGACGCGCAGTTCATGGGTCTGCACGGCATGCGTGTAGCTTTCGCCGACGAGCTGCGAGCAGACTTCCTTGCGGACGTCTCCGCCGAAGCGCTTCTGCAAAAGCTTCATCGGGGCGAATCCGCGGCGGAAACCCGGGAGCTGCGCCTCGGACTGGAGGGAGTCGAAATTCTCCGCCAGCTTGGCGGCGATCGCCTCGGCGGAAATCTCGATGGCGATCTTCTTCTTCGCCGGGCCGACATCCGTGAGGGTCACCGTCGGTTGAAAAGTCTGTTCCTGATCCTGAACCTGCTGGGCCATTGCGTCTGTTCCTTGACCGCCTCTAGGGCGGGGGTTTCGGGTGGTTTTTGAGGATCGTCAAGTGTACCATGAGGACACGTCCAGGCAAGCGGACCGCCGTTTTTTTGCGTTGAGGCCCGCTGGCGAGGCAATGGGAGCCGCCCGTGATTCAGATCGTTCTCCGAGGTCTTTTCGTTCTGATGACCGCCACCGTCGCCGGGCTTTATTCCCTCCGCGCGTTCCCCGATTCGGCGAGCAAGATGCTCATGACCATCGGCGCCGCCATGCTCATGTCCGGCATCGTCGTCGTCGCCGACGTCTTCACGCCGCGCAAAAAACTCTCCGCATTCTCCGGCGTCTTCCTGGGACTCATCGTCGGCATGATCGCCGCCTTCGCCTTCAGCTTCATCATCGATTACGTCAGCACGCTCTTCCCCACGCGCGTCGACATGGTCCTCATCGAAGGCATCAAAGTCTTCGTCGGCGTCATCTGCGTCTTTACGGCGATTTCGCTCGTGCTCCAAACCAAAGACGACTTCCGCTTCGTCATCCCCTACGTCGAATTCGCCAAACAGATCCGCGGCACGCGCCCGATGCTGCTCGACACCAGCGCCATCATCGACGGCCGCATCCTCGACATCGCCTCGACGCAGATTCTGCAGGGCCTGCTCGTCGTCCCCCGCTTCGTGCTCAACGAAATGCAGACCATCGCCGACTCGGCCGACAAGCTCAAACGCGCCCGCGGGCGGCGCGGGCTCGACATCGTGGCCAAGCTCCAGAGCAATCCGACCATCGAAGTGAGCATCGAAGACACCGATGCCGAGGGCGCCACCGTCGATCAGAAACTCGTGAGTCTCGCGCAGGACCTGCACGCCCGCATCATCACCACCGACTTCAACCTGACGAAAGTCGCGGAACTGCGTGGCGTGGAGGTCATCAATATCAACAGTCTCGCCGAGGCCCTTCGGCCGGTCGTGCTGCCGGGCGAACTGCTGAGCGTGAAGATCGTCAAGCCCGGCGAAAGCCCCGGGCAGGGCGTGGGCTATCTCGAAGACGGGACGATGGTCGTCGTCGAACAGGCCCGCTCGCAGATCGGGCGCGATGTGGCGCTGACCGTGACCAGCGCGCTGCAGACCGCCGCGGGTCGCATGATCTTCGGCCGACTCTCAAGCAACGACAACGGCGCCACGCCCATCGAAGCGCAGGCCTGACCCCCGCCGCTTGCGGCTTCGCACTCCCCGTCTTCAATCAACAATCCGCCGACAACTTGCCGATAACCAGCGATGGACGTACGCTGACGTTCATCAACGACGCGCCCACTGGAGCCACGCTCATGCATACTTTCCGCTTCGTACTCGCCGCCGTGCTGGCCCTGTCGATCATGGCCCTGGCCATCGCCGCCGACGCCCCGGCCGACAAGGCCCCCGCCGACGCCGGTAAAAAGTCCCCCGACGCCGCCAAGGATACCGCGCAGCCAGCGCCCGAGAAGGTGCTCGATGATCTATTGACCAAGCCGGCCGTGAACCCGATCATCGAGCCGACGCGCCCCGACGCCGCCAAGCCCGCACAGACGACCGCCACCGACCCCGCCACGATCGGCACCGCGCCCGACGCCGGCAAGCAGACCCAGCTCCGCCGCGAAGGTCAGTTCCTGATCACGCGCCGATGCCGCATGGTCCGCGCCATCAGCGGCGCGTCGCCGTGGATGCTGACTTTCGACGCTGACAGTTCCGGCATGGCCGACCCGCCCATGTACATCCTCCCCTGTCAGATGCTCGAAGACATGGAGCAGGTCGTCGCTCAGCAGGGTGAGTCCGTCGTCTTCGTCGTGTCCGGCCAGATCTTCGTCTACCACGGCGCCAACTACCTGCTGCCCACGCTCATGAAGCTTTCCCCGTCCCACGGCAATCTTCAGCCATGATTGACCAGCCCCCCCGATCCGGCTACGCTTCGCTTCTCAGCCCGGATCAACACCTTCGGAGAGGTGGCCGAGAGGCTGAAGGCAACGGTTTGCTAAACCGTCATAGGGATTAAGGTCCCTATCGCGGGTTCGAATCCCGCCCTCTCCGCTTTTTTAGACATGCTCAACGCTAAGCGACTGCAATGCAGTTGCTTAGCGTTTTGCTTGGGTTCACGTGCCATGTTGAAGCGACTATGCGATCAATTCGTCGATCACTTGGCCATGCACATCGGTGAGGCGGCGGTCGATGCCGTTGTGGCGGAAGGTGAGTTTTTCGTGGTCGATGCCGAGGAGTCGGAGGATGGTGGCGTGGATGTCGTAGCAATAAGTGGGGTTGTCGGGGTCGACGGGTTTGTAGCCCCATTCGTCGGATTCGCCGACGGTGACGCCGCCTTGGATGCCGCCGCCGGCGAGCCAGTTGGTGAAGACGAAGGGGTTGTGATCGCGGCCTTGGCTGCCCTGTGAGCAGGGCATGCGGCCGAATTCGGTGGTCCAGAGAATGAGGGTGTCTTCGAGCATGCCGCGCTGCTTCAGATCCTTGATGAGCGCGGCGGCGCCGGTGGCCATGCCCAACCCGAGCGGCCAGTGATCGCGTTTGATGTCTTCGTGGCTGTCCCAGTTGCGGCGGGGGAATCCGTTGTCGGCCCCGCTCCATATCTGCACGAAGCGCGTGCCGCGCTCCAGCAGGCGACGGGCGACAAGGCAATGGCGACCGAAAATACGCGTCTCTTCGCCGGGGTTCATCGGGCCGTCCCATTCAACGTTCGGACGATCGAGGCCGTACATGTCCTTGATGTACTGCGGTTCGTCGGACAGATCGAGCACTTGCGGCGCGGTGAGCTGCATGCGGGCCGCCATCTCGTAGCTGCGGATGCGGGCATCGAGGCGGCTGTCGCCGGCGCGGGTCGCTTCGTGCATGCGGTTGATCGATTCGAGCGCCTCTCGCGTCGCGCGTTCCGAGTCATTGTTGATGAATCCGGCGCTTTGAGGCGGGAACAGGTCGGCGATGGGCGTGGCGAAAGTCGGGCGAATCATGGTGCCCTGATGCTCGGCGGGCAGGAAGCCGGCGCCCCAGTTTTTGGGCCCATTGGGCGCGAAGCCGCGCGGGTCGGGAAGCACGACGAACGTCGGCAGATTGTCATTGAGCGAGCCGAGCCCGTAGCTGACCCATGCGCCGGCACTGGGGAATCCGGGGAGGATGAAGCCGGTCGCCTGCATGAACGTGGCGGGCCCGTGGACGTTGGACTTGCTGACCATGTTGTGAACGAACGCCAGGTCGTCCACGCACTCGCCGAGCGGCGCGACGGCGTCGCCGAGCATCTTGCCGCAACGGCCGTACCGGCGGAACTTCCACGGCGGCGCTTTCGTCGCGCCCGGCGATGACTGGAACAACTCGACCTTCTCGCCCGGGTCCCACTTCTTGCCGTCATCGGCGTAGAGCTTGGGCTTGTGATCGAAAAGATCAACGGCGCTGGCGGCGCCGGACATGTAGAGCTGGACGACGCGCTTGGCCTTGGGAATGTAATTCAGTCCGCCGTGCGCCTGCATGACGCCCGCGCCGAGGCGGTGCTCGGCGGCGAGCAGGCGATCGCGCCCGAGCATCGCCGCCAATGCGATGCCGCCCAGACCCCCGCCGTAGTTGAAAAGGAACTGCCGTCGGGAAGTGTGATGCATCGGAATATGCGTGCGTGCGTGAGGATTCATGTGATCAGTCCACAAAGATGAATTCGTTGGAGTTGAGAATCAGACGGCACACGTTCGCCATCCCGTATTGCTGCGCCAGCGGCGCCAGCGCGCTTAGTTCCTGCGGCGTCACGCTGCGGCCCAGCGCCAGCCGGTACGCCGCATTGATCCGCCCCGACACGTCCGGCGCCATCGCCTCCACGCGCTTGGCGAAGTGCTCGCTCATCGTGATCATGAACGGGTTGTTCATCAGCGAAAGCGCCTGAAGCGGCGTGAGCGTCTCGGTGCGCTTGTCGACGATCTGCGACGGATCGGCACAGTCGAGCGTCGCCATCAGCGGGTCCGGCACGCTGCGCACGATCATGCGGTAAATCGAACGCCGATGCGTCGCCGGATCGTTCGGGTCGTATTCCTGATACTTGTAGTGCGGCGAGTGGTCGTCCTTGAAACCGAACACGCGGAAGCCGGGTCCGCCCATCTTCAAGTCCAGCTCGCCCGCCGCCGCCAGCGTCGCGTCCCAGATCGGCTCGGCTTCGAGCTTGAGCCGATTGAATCGCCAAAGGTACTGATTCGATCCGTCGATCTTCGCTTTCGCCGGGTCGTCCGTCGAGACCTGCCGATACGTCGCGCTGGTGCAGATCAGCCGATGCATCGCCTTGATCGACTGGCCCGAGTCGCGGAACTGCGTGGCGAGCCAGTCGAGCAGCTCCGGATGCGTCGGCAGCGCGCCCATGTGACCGAAGTCGTTGGGCGTATCGACGATGCCGTGGCCGAAGTGGTGCTGCCAGAGGCGATTGACGATCGATCGCCAGGTCAGCGGATTATTCCTGTCGACGATCCACTGCGCCAGCGCCGCCCGTGCGTCGCCTTCATCCGCGTCATCGGACGCATCGAAATGACCGTCGAGCCCGCATGATTTGCTGATGCTCGTCACGGCGTGCGGCTTCATCGGCCCCATGTCCAAGTCCGGCGTCTTCTCGCTGCCGCGAATCAGCCGGTACACCACCCGCGGCTTGCCGCCGGTCGGCCGAAAGTTGCCCGACGCACCGAATTCCGTCGCCGCCGCGAACACATACGCCCGACTCTGCGGCAGCGCCGCCAATTCCTTGTCGATCCGCTCGATCCGCGGCGCGTCCTCTCGAATCTTCGCGAGCACCTTCGGATCCAGCGCCGCGTCGATCATCTGCGACCGCTGCGCCTTGAGCGCGGCCAACTGATCCGCCAGCTCCGGCGAACGCATGCCGTAGAAATATCCGTCCACCAGATTCGTCCGCCGCCAGCGCGGCGGGGCCTCGATCGAGTCCAGCGACGTGACCGTCGCATGCTCCGAAACCAGCGCGCCCGTCGGGTCATACACGCTCATCTCGCCCAGCGCGAGAATGTAGTCCTTGGTCCGCTCCGCCAGCTTCATCGCCGTGAATCGGACGTAACGCGCCGTCGAGCCCCGACCATCGAACACCTGCGGCCCAATGCCCGGATTCGGCACATCCCTATCGCCGTGGTCGACCAGCGTGGTCACGCCTTTTGCGAACGTCGCATCATCGCTCGCTTCGATGCGGTACCGCACCGGGAAGCCGAACCCGTCGCCGATGCCCGCATAGCTGTCATGTGCCCCGACGACCTGCACGCGTCCGATCGCCGTCGGTCGCCCCAGATCGATCTGCACCCACTTGACGACATCCTGCCGCGGCTCGATCTGGCTGTGATATCCGAACTCGGGCCGGTCCGCCGGCGCGATTCGCTTTTCGATGTCGGCGATCCTGACATTCAGCGCGTCCAGATCGCTCTTGAGGCGTGCCCTCGCTTCGTTCTCGAAGCGGTCGCGATAGCCGACCATCTCCGCGCGATGCGATTCCAGCTCCCGGCGCCGCGCGGTGACTTTCGGGTCCAAGTCATAGGGCCGATCCGCACGATCCACCGCCGCGACGACCGCCTGCAAGCTGTAATAGTCCTCCTGCGAAATCGGATCGAACTTGTGATTGTGGCAGCGGGCGCACTGCACGGTCAGCGATGTGAAAGTATTCATGATCGTCGTGACCATGTCATCGCGATCGATGTTGCGCACCTGCTTCTTCTCCATCGTGCCTTCGCCGACTTCGACCTGCCCGACCCAATCGAACGGCCCGGCGGCGATGAAGCCCAGGCCGATGATGCCATCAGGGTCGCCGGGGTAAAGCACGTCGCCCGCAAGCTGCTCCTTCACGAATTGCCCATAGGGCTTGTCATCATTGAGCGAACGGATGACATAGTCGCGATACGGCCAGGCATTGGGCCGTACCTTGTCCTTGTCATAGCCCTGCGTGTCGCCGTAGTGAACGACATCGAGCCAGTGCCGCGCCCATCGTTCGCCGTAGCGCGGCGAGGCGAGCAGCGCATCGACCAACTTCTCGTACGCCTGCGGGTCCGAGTCATGGATGAACTTCTCGACGGCGTCCGGTTCCGGCGGCAGGCCGATCAGGTCGAAGTACAAACGCCGAATCAGCGTGCGCCGATCCGCCTCCGCCGAGTGCGACAAGCCGTGCTCGCGCAGCTTCGCCGCCACGAATGCATCGATCGGATTGCGCACCCACGCCTTGTCGCGCGCGTCCACCGTCGGCATCGCAGGCGTCGCCATCGGCTTGAACGACCACCAATCCGCATCCGCCGCATATTTGTCCTCGAGCGCGACCTGTGCCGGATACGGCGCGCCCGCCGCGATCCACGTACGCAGCGATTCCACCTGCTCGGCGCTGAGCGCGCCGCCTTTTTTGGGCATCTTCGGCTCGTCGCCGCTGATCATCTCGATGAGCTTCGACTTCGCCGGGTCGCCGGAGGCGATGATCGGGCCGTGAACCGAACCCGCAGCCAGACCCTTCGCCGTATCGAGCGCGAGCCCCCCCTTGTGCGCATTGGCGTTGTGACAGGTGACGCAGCGCGTCTCGAAGATACGCCGCGCCGCTTCGAAGGTGCTTTCGACGCCCGCGGCGCGCAGCGCGGTCGCGCTGATGACGATCCAAAACCCGATTCCCAGGCGTGTGTAAAACAAATGAATCATGGAACACCTGCTATCGTTCGATGCGGTAGTAAAAATGGAAATTGTACGAAAGATACGCGCCGATGCCGCCCAGGTTGTCGACGTCATCGAAATTGGCGGTCGGAAAGGCGTAGGCGCGAACGGCGTGTGAGGCGGTTCGATACCATCCGACGGTGCCGTCTTCATGGAGAAAATTGCCGCCGACAGCCCAGCCATCCGCATCCACATGACTGGACATGGGGACAGCGGCGTTCCAGCCGGGTGTGCCTATCTCGTTGGCATAGCGTGCTTCGGTCCCAGGTTTGTAAAATGTTTGAATCATGTCGCTGGCGATCGGGCCTTTTCCGCCCAGTTCGCCGAAGCGCCTGCGGCTCGACCACGGGGCGGCGCCGGTGGCGTAGCTGACCTGCGCGCCGGGATATCGGTTGGGCATGACGAAGTATCCGACGAGCCCGCCAGCTTCCGCGGTGGCGGGCCAGGTTTGGGTGTACCAGTCGTGGTAGCCGCTGCTGGGGCAATAGAGCGTGGTGCGTTTGGCCAGGACGGTGCCGACCTGGAGATGAGTCAGGTATTCGTCGAAGAATCGCCGCATCACGGCGCCGTTCCAACTCAGATGCCTGCCGTCGGCGTTGTACGGATACATGGCCTCGTTGTCGGCGGCGTAGGCGAGGAAGCCGGTGCTCCACTGATGCAGATTCGAGGCGCATGCGGCACGCCGCGCCAGTTCGCGGGCGTTTTTGAGCGATGGCAACAACATCGCGATCAGTGTCGTGATGATCGCCACGACCACCAGCAATTCGATCAGAGTGAAGCCGCGACGATGCATACCAGTTCCTTCACGGTGTCCGACGAATGGCGCCCGAGCGACTTTCATCGCACGGACACGATGACCAGGTCGTCACTCACACCCGCCGACGACGCATCATCAGCGCCGCCAGCAATCCGATTCCCGACGACATCGCCAGGGGCGTCGGGACCGCGACCGGTGCGCCGACCTGGAAGTTGTCGGTCCAAAGTCGGTTCGAGCCGGATTGAGCGGTTCCGACGCCGACGAAGGCGCCGGAAATACTGGATGTCGAAAATGCCGACACCGCGGCATAGCTCCATGATCCGCGCAACGTCTCGTTAACCCAGAAGGTCAGTTCCTTATTGTCCAGATCAAACTCCACCGCGAAGTTGTTCCACTTGCCTAAATCCGTCGTGGTCAATCCGGTGGTCAGCCCGGTGTTGTATTCCACACCACGGTAGTAGACGCTGAGCGTGGGAAAGGTCGGATGATTGTCGCGGCGGAAAAAGACCATCAAGCCCTGCGTGTTGGCGGAGTTGAAGGACGTGGGGTTGTAAAACGCGGCACTGTTGACGCTGATGTTCACGCGGTCTGTTGATAAGATCGTATCGAACTGCACGACGAAGTCTCGCCGCAGGCCGTATGCAAGGGAGAAGTTGCCCTCACCGGTGAATCCCCCCTGGGTGATGCCGGTGCTGGAACCCGCGCCGCTGGAGCCGGGATAGGTGGGCGTACCGTTGCTGATGCCCGAATCTTTAGACAGCGAACCGAAGTCGGCGAAGCTGCCGCTGGTGTAGTGCCAATACGTCGTCGGGTTGCCGTACGTATTTTCCATCTGCCGAATGGCGGTGGAACTGGTGGCGGTGCCATTGGCGTAGCTTTGCCGGCCGGCCAGCGGCGCGCCGGCGCCCCAAGTGAACGTATCGATGTAGTCGTAGACGCCGATGAGCGCGGAGCTGCCGGCGGTGACGCCCTTGCCGCCGGGACCTGAAAGAACCGCGGCGTCGGCGGAATGGCTCGCTCCCCATCCGATCGCCGCCGTTGCGAGGATGATTCCGATCAGGGTGGACCGCTTGGTCTGTTCACGTTCGAGACGCATGTTGTTCGCTCCTTTTTCTTGTGAAACCAATCTCTTCATGAGTTTGTTCGCCAAGGCGCTGGGCCGGCGGCTTGCAATCGGCTTTAGGACCGTCGTTTCGGTTGGTGCGTGTCCCATGCTGCAATCCATGACGCTCATTCCTGTGGCTCTGCAAGTCGGCGCGCATCGCGCTGGACCTGGTCGGCTTCGATCGCGCGATCGAAGAATCGCAGTTCATCGATGATGCCCATGAACGGCTCGACGAGGGCGGGCGATCGGCCATAGGCGCCGATGTTCATGGTCAGTGCTTCCGTCGGAATCTGCGGCGCGACGCCGGGCTTGAGTTGTCCGTCGGCGACACGGCGGCCGTCGATGTAGGCCGCGACGCGGCCGCTGTCGGTGTCGTAGGTGACGGCCAGATGGTGGGCCTTGCCATCGACGAGGTCCATCATGTGTGGTCGGCCGTTCTTGCCGTCAAGCGCGATGTCGAGTTCGGTGTACTGCTCGGCGACGAAGCCGAAGGTCAGGCCGGGCGTACCCGCATCGCCCACGAGCAGGCCGTAGTCGCCCCGAATGAAGCGCGGCCCCTGAAACGCCAGCAGCAGGCGCTGCACAGACCGCTCGCGATGCTGGGCGTCGATGGCGCCGGGATAGGGCTCATATCGCAGCACCGTGCGATTGCCCACCTGAGGCCACGCTGCCGCCGGTTCGAGCTTCACATCCACTTCCATGCTGAATCCGCGCTCGAAGTTGAATCCCGCCAGCGGACGCTGCAGCGTCACCGCGCCGAGCTTGGTGCCGAACCGGGCGGCTCCGTCGCCTTCGAGCCCCGCCGTGCGCTCGACGCCGCCGATCCACTGAGTCGCCCCATCGGAATCGGGCGAGTCCAAGTGATACGCCGCCACGGGCTGGGCGTCATAGATCGGCGACGCACGCATGAGGCGGTCGTGCGCGG
Source organism: Planctomycetota bacterium (assembly GCA_016125255.1). Lineage (NCBI taxonomy): Bacteria > Pseudomonadati > Planctomycetota > Planctomycetota bacterium. The sequence goes on from WGMD01000022.1 coordinate 156,632, forward strand.
CGTCGTCGAATGTCAGCGGGCCTTGGCCCAAAAGCGCGGCGTGCTGTCCGTCCGTCATGGTCGTCTGTTGTGCAATCGATCCGTCTGAATTCCACCGCGTCAGTTCCACCCGACCCGACATCACCGAGACGGCGATGCCCGGCTTGACCGAGACGACCTCGAACTCCGTGCCCAGATCGCGCACGCGCAGCCCGGGCGCATCGACGATAAAACCGCCGCTGACGCCGGCGCGGATGTGAACCCGGCCCCGCCTCAGCGACAAGCGATCATCGCCTTCGATTTGCAACGCCGCCGGCCCGATGACCTGAACGGTCGCGCCGCTGGTCATCGTCAGGTCGAGGCGACCGGCGTCGATGGCGATCGTGCCCGCGTCCAGGTCGTGACCGGCCTGAAGCGGCTGGCTCGACCAGGTCACGCTGTCGGCATTGACCAGCGTGCCGTACATCCGTGCGACCGGAGGTGGCGACGATGGCCCCGCAGAAAAATACCGGTTGATCCCCACCGCCGCCCCCAACACCAGCGCGGCCGCAAGCACCGAAACCCATCGCCGCAGATTAGGCCGTTCCCCGGGCGCTGCTTTATCGCTCGCGTCGGCGGCGACGCGCGATTGATCGATGCGCGACGCGACCGTGTCCCATTGAAGCTCCGCATGCAGCAGCATGTGCTCGGCGTACAGGCGGCGCGCCGGCTGACTTCCGCGGAGCCGCTCGCTCAGATCCGAGGCCTGTTCGGACGTCAATTCGCCAAACCGCGCGGCGGCGAGAAGGTCGGTCGGGAGGAGGTTTTCATCGGTAAGGTCGGGCATGTTTCAATCAACTGGAGATTCGTCTGCGGATGCAGCCCAGCAGCAGGGCATGCGCCTGTTCAAGCATGCGGTACACCGTGCGCCGCGATCGACTGACGCGACGCGCCACCTCATTGACGTTCAATTCATGCTCATAGTGCATTCGAAGCATCTGTCGCATCTCCCCCGGCAGTTCACGCAGGCAATGCTCCAGCGCCTCGCGGCGCTCGACGGCCTGCTCGCTCAATGCCGCCGCCTCGTCGGCCAATTGCTCAAGCACATCGGCGTCAAGCGAACCGGCGCGCCGGGAACGCTTGCGAAGTTCGTGAAAGCATTCGTATCTTGCCGTCGCAATCGCCCAACTGCCGAAATCCGTACCGGGCGTATATTGGTCGAATTTACGCCACAACACCGCAATCGTCTGCTGCACCAGATCCTCCGCATCCGTCGTCGACCGAACCAGCGTCCGGACAAACCCATACAGCCGCCGCTGATGAGTCGCGTAGAGCCGCATGAACAACTCCGGGTCCGGCGGCTGAGCATCGGGTATGTCCATCGAAACATCCTTCATTAATAGGGTAACGTCATAGCCGTCTGTATTGTGCCAAGTTTGGTCGCCCGCCTCCAAAATTCGGGTTCGGGCCGATGGACATAAATCCGACTGTTGTATCGACTTCACGTCCGGTTCGACACCGCGGGCGTCGCACGGACGGGCCCGCACCGACGGACAAGGACAGTTCACGTGGCGGTCGAATAAGGCCGATTCGGCGGCCTTGCGCCATGCATCCTAGATCGGCGCGACTGGAGGACTAGGAATTACGGACCTCAAGCATACAGTGCGGCCGGTGCGGATACTCAACCTGCACCGTTTCAATAAACGTTGCTCAGTAGAAACCATTTGACACGTGAGCGTGATGGCGCTGCATTGTTGGCATGAGCAAGCAGAGACGCAAGGCAATGGGTCGAATCAATGTGTTGTTGACGGTGGCGTGGATGGGGGAGATTCTGAAAGCGGTGATGGCGGGCGAGGATGAGCGGAGGGGTCGCCATTACGGGGGAGGCGTGGCGGTGATGGCCTTGATGGGCTTGAAGACCAGCGCCGCGTCGGCGCGCTATGTGAGCCGCAGCGGGCGTGAGTGACGTAACTATGTGAAGGTGTCAGAGGCGATATTGTGCGGGGCGTTGTTGCCGGCGTCGATGGCGATCGACTCGGGGCCGTGCAACGACCATGTCGAAGCGAAGCTGTTGAAGCAGAATGCGTCGAAGCAACTTTCGGGGGCGGGTGTGTGCATTCTTCTGCGGGGTTCCAACTACTTGCGATCAGAGACCTGTCGCTCCTGCATCATTGTGTAGACCCACTCGTTGTACAAATCCTTGTGCTTTTCGACCGGGAACACCTTTTCGTGATACGGGCCGGGGTTGTCTCGCTCCCAGTAGACTTCCTGGTGATCAAATGTGCCGTCGGGTTTGAGATCGATGATCAAAAAGACCGGGCCGAAGTGTTGGTAGTCGCCTTCCCACCATCCGCCGCAGACCGCGCCGCCGCAGATGTAGGTCACGCGATCGAGCCGGCAGCAGTCGACCATGTGCTGGTGCCCGCTCAGTGCCAGGCGGACCTGCGGATGCTGGTAGAAGAATACGCGGTAATCGAACCCGCTCCCGCCGACGCTGCCGCCGACGTGCTGAGCGGTCATACCCGCAAGCGGTGCATGCGTGACGACGCAGACCGGTTCGTTGTCGCCCGACTTTTCGAGTTCCGCGATCCACCAATTGCTCTGCTCGGAGCCGGCGTCGATCTTGCCATCCCCGCCGAACACGTCGAGCATGATGAACTTCCATCCGCCCATCTTCCATGCATAGTAACGATTCGGCATGTTGTAGGCGGCGATGGCTTTGGCCTTCGGTGTCGGGCCGTGCCAGATGTCGTGGTTGCCGATGATGCTGTGGTGCGGAACGGTGACTTTTCCCTTCACCACCGCTTTCCAACTCTCGAACTGCGCGTCGGCGTTTTCCTCGCTGTTGCCCTGGTCCACCGCAAAAACATTGTCACCTCCGAAAATGTAGACAGCGGGCTTATATGCGTTGGCTTTGTCAAACGCGCGGCGGATTCGGGCCTGATAATGCAGCACCTGATCGGAAATGCTGCCGCCGCGGTCATTTTCGTGCGTGTGCGGTCCGGGCAGGTGTGAATCGGTGAAGAAGCAGACGCGCAAAGCATCCTTGGGCGGGTCAGAGATCGGTGGCACAGTCGCTTCGGCGGCGCGGCCATGCCCCACCATGCCGGCGACGGACAGACCTGCGACGCCGGCAATCGAGTACCCGAGAAAATCGCGACGCGGAAGAAGTGAATTGCTCATCGAACCTCGCGGGGATGAAGGCTGGGTGTCCGGGATGCTCATTGGGAAATCAATCGCTGCGCCGGGCCGCCGGGGTGATCGAGTTTCTTGCCTTTGTCCGAAGCAGGAAACAGATCCAGATCCACAGAGGTATCATGCAGCAGATTTCCACCCTGGTCAAAGAGCGCAAGTCGCACAGTCAGTGATTGACGGTTATCCGCATCCGGCGCGGCGAATTCGAGATTGCCTTGAAAGGTCGGGTCGGAGGCCGTGATGTTCGCCGGGGCGTGACCCGTTTGGATAATCTCGCCATCGCGTTCGAGTTGGTAACGAAGCACGGCGTCGGGCGGGACTTCAGTCGTGTCATTGAGCACCCATGCACGAATTCGCACCATATCGCCGCCGAAATAATATAACTGCTCGGGCTGGAGATTGACCGCCAACGGCGTCAGCGCATCGCGATAGGCGAAGAACGCGGGCTTGGCCTGACGATCGCAGTCCATGATCGACTTGAGCCAGCCGGCCGGCCATGCGTCAATCAACAGATGCACGGCAAACGAATTCATCTTCGGCATCCGACGCAGCGATTCGGTCATCAGACGCGTGCCCCACATCTGATGCTCCCGGCTGCTGTGCACCCAATCCTCCATCGTGCGCGTCGTCAGCGACTGCCACTTCATGCCGGTGCCCGGAGTCTGACAGCGCGGGATGCGGCTCGGCGTCCATGTGCCGTCCGGCTTGGTTTCGAGCCACTCCTTCGGGTAATACTTGTTCATCAGCGCGATGCTGTCGAGTCCCTCGGCGCCGAACTCGCCGCATCCGCACATCCAGTCGGCGCGCGTGGCGTGCCATCCGCCGAAATAGATGCCGCGGATACCGTTGCCGTACCAGTAGCTGTAATCGTGGATATCGCTGAAGCGCGGGCTGAGACTCACGTAATCCCCGTCCACCCATTTCGTGACCTGATCAGGATTGAGCTGAACGGCCATGGCGTCAAAGTCACGGAACAGTTGCGTATGACCCGCGCGATCGAGCATCACCGGCTTGTTGAAATCGGGTTCATTCAAATAGGAGATGACGGCGTTGCACGGATGACCGCGCACCAAACGCATCATTTCCGCAAACTGTTCGTGCGCAGTGTCCACGCAGTCGTAACGATATCCGTTGAACGCCGGCATGTCGGATTGAGCGAGCAGGCCAAGCTTGTCGAAATAGTCGTACACCTCCTCCTGACACGGCTGCTGCGTCATGCGCCAAAAGGTCATGTTCGCGATTTTGGCCAGCAGGATGTCGTCGCGAAGCTGATTCATGTCGTTGCGCATGACGTCGCGCATGAGATTGCCCATCATGTTCGCGCCGCGCAGCTTGATCTCCTTACCGTTGAGATAGAACCGACCCTTCGGCGTGCTGTCGGCGGATTGGACAAACGTCCGCATCCCGAACGATCGCTTCCCGGCATCGATCAGCTTGCCTTCGCGCTTGAGCTGAACTTGCAATTGATAGAGCCACGGCTCGTCGAGCGACCACCAACGCATTTGCTCCGCCGGCACCGACACGACGAATTTCCATCGCGTCACATTCGGCTCATCCGCCGAGGGCGTCGCATCGGCCGGTTTGTCCTGCGCGATGGTTGCATTGAAATTCTGGCCGTAGAGCGAATACGACAGAACAAGGCCCTTCGTATCGCCGCTGGTTTCCACCCAAACTTCCGCCTGATTCTCCTGCGGCATGGGCCGCACAAATATGTCACGGATAGACGGCGCGGAACGTGATTCGATCCAACACTTCTGCCAGATGCCGAACCCGGGCGGACACATGTGCCAGCCCATCTGGGGATTGTCCCAGCCGGGACCGCCGCACGCGGCAAGCTTCTTGCCGAAGGGTCGCCCAGCGCCGGTGTTGAAAAAATCGCCCATCATCACCGCGTCGTTATATACCTTGACCAGCAGTTCGTTCGCACCGGCATGGACGAACGGTTTGATGTCATATTCAAATGCGCCGAATAGGCCTTCGTGTCGACCGACGGGCTGACCATTGACGTAAACCTCCGCGATGTAGTCCACCGCCTGAAAGTGCAGAAACAGCGCGTCCTGCGCGAGCATGTCGGAATCGAGTTCGAAGGCGGTTTTGTAATGGGCCTCCGCTTTGTCGATCGGGCCGGTGTAGTGCGGAATGGTGACTTGTTCCCATGCACGATCCACCGGTTTGTCGCCCGCTGACACCAGATGGTAATCGAATTTCTCCAGCATCATCCGCCGCCGCGTCGCTGGCAACGCCGGCGCGAGCTCGGTCATGAACGGCGTATACCGCTCTCGCATACGTTGCAACTCCGCATCCAGTTCCGCCTGCGTATCGATCTTGTCGGCGCCCTTGAAACCGGCGTCCAGCTGCGCATCCCAAGGCAAGGCGATGTCCGGCAGTTTGGGTGACGAATTACCCTCCATGCCCGGCACCGCCTCGAGTTTCTGTTTCGCCATTTCCGCGAAGAAATCCGCTGAAAATCCCTCAATATCGGTCGGGCTGACAGTGGTCACGACCAGATCGCTGAACGCGGCCCCGCCCGCGCCGCCGAAGAACAGATGCGCGTTGTCAGATGTAAAATTCGCCGATACCGATTGCGCGACGAGCAGGTCGTCGCGTTTGAATTCGCCGCCCTGCCAGTTCCGGTTCACTTCCACGAACATCGAATGGGTGTGGGCGTCCCAAGTCAATCTCAGCCGGTGCGTTCCGGAACCAGGACCGGGTTGAAGCGTCCACTTGGTCGCACCGTTGACGCGCAAATCGAGCGGGCCTTCGGCAAATCCCGACGGGCCGCACAACACATAAGCCGCCGGGACTGCATTCGGATTCCGATACGGGTCGCCGCCGGTTTGGCCTTCGCCCATGCCGAAATAGCCGCACCCGTTTGCATCGCCGTCCACTGTCACGGTGATCTCGGCGCGAAAGGATTGCTTGGCCCAATCCGTCTTCACGGACCGCACGAAACTGCGCGGCCCGTTCGTGAATACCATGCGTCCGTCGCTGATCTTCACATTGTTTGCCGACGCTTCCCAGTTCGCCGATAGCGATGTACCCGCAAAATTGTCGCGCAACAATTCATCCGCTCGGGCGGCTCGCAACATCACCGATCCCGCAAACATCAGCAACACCGTCGCCACCCAATTCATTCGAATCCGTAATTCTTTCATTATTTGATTTCCTCGGTGTTGCCTGCCACCCAGACCGTCAGATCAAAATGCGCGACGCCGCCGGTCAGAGTCACGCTCATTCTCGATTCCCCGGCCGGCAACACGGCCGGGCGAGCCAGCGACAGATCAGTGACTTTCTTGCGGAAGTTGTCCGCGAGATAGACCGTGTCGCCTTTGCAGATGATGAACTGATCTTTCTCGATCTTCTGGTTCAACATGATTTGTCCGCCGTCCGGGAGAGTGATCACAACTCCGTCAGCCGCTTCGGGCACGCGAAGGGCGAATTGCAGCGGCTGGGCCTGTTGATCGTTGAAGATCGCCACCGGTTGGGATGCCTGACCGGCCATGCGCACTTCTCGGATCGGCGTCAGCCTGAAGCGGTGATCGTCGATTTGCTCGAGGTGGAATTTATATTTTGGATCACGCAGTCGTTCTTTCTGATCCTCGGTGAACACGCCGGCGGCGCGGGCGGCCTCCCATGCGTGAAACGCCTTGAAGATCGCGTCGCGTTCGCCGGTGTGATCGAGGCCGCCCTGGCTGACATCCAGCGCGTACGTCGCATTCCATCCGACGGATTTCGCTTCAAGGTTCTCCGCATCGTACAGCGACAAGCCGCTGTACCAGCCCTGCCTGCCGAAGGTGCCGGGGAAATAGCTGTTGGTGAAAGCGTTGCCGATGTCTTTGCCTTCAATGCCGCGCCGGCCGGAGGCGATGTCGAACATATGGCCGCCCCCGCCGATATTGCACGACGCGAGGTAGGCCCATGAACCGGCGAAGACGTTGGACGTCGTCGTGATGGTCGGCCATTTGCCCGTGCGCTGATGGTAAGTTTCGTACAGTCGGCGGCAGAAGACGCGGAACGCATAGTAGCCGTGGTTCTGATAGGTCATGCTTTCGAAGCCGTCGAATCCGATGTTATCCATGCCGTTGCGCGCCATCAGATCGGCGTAGTACTCGGCATAATCCATCAGCAATTTCATGTCGGGCACGAAGCCGTTGTAGCAATTCTGCATGAGCTTCACGACTTCGTCGCCCGCCTTATGTTCGACGGCCTTCGACGCATGGCCGCGTTTGACGCCTTGGAGCGTCCACGGCGCCGAATCGCTGATGCCCGTATACGTGAGCATTTCGCCGCCGATCCGCAGGTAGTTGCCGTTGGGGCTCGGCCAGGTTCCGGTTTCCGCCAGGAACGACGGATCGGTCACGATGATGGTCGTATCGTCGGCGGAGATGTCCCTGGCGAGTTTCGTGCGGCAAACAGTTTGCAGATGTTCGCTCGGCGTCGGCGTCACGTCATGCGAAATACCGCCCTGAAGAAACACGGTCAACGTATGCAAGCCGCCGTAGGTGATGCCGCGCTTGTTCGCTTCGGCCATGAATTGTTGGCCGGGCATCGTTGGGCCGCTGGACATGCCTGCGCCGTTGCCGACCCAGTTGTTTCCGAGACTCGGGTACCATCCGCCGGTTTCGCGCGAAATGTTTTTGATGCCCATCGCCGCGGCGTACTCGATCGCCTTGTCGTACGGACCGCTCCAGTTCAACGTGGGCTGAACGGCGGATGGATCGCGCACCCATTTGCCATCGAGATTGGTGATATACGGCAATCCTTCGGCGCGGATGATCTTCTCAATAGTCGACAAACCCTGGTCATCCGGACATGCGTACAGCGCCACGCCGGAGCCCATGAAGTCCACGCCTTCGATCGGATCGCTGACCATGTGGCGCGGCCCGAAGGCGGTGAACCCCGGCAACAGCGAGTAGTGATGAACGTATGACTTTCGCCGATCACGGGCGTGATACGTCACGGTCGACCCGAACTGCGGATTCAATTTCGCGCCGCTGCCGGCGATCCATTGAAAATACTCCTCCGGATGCGAGAAGAACGCCGTGTCGCTCACGCCGTCGCCGCCGATGTTGAACCACTGGCCTTCCTCGTACTTTCGCGGCAGCGGATATTTGTCGGGGTCGGGCGAATGGATGTAGTAGCCCATGCTGAAACAGTCGCCGTCCTCGACGGGTCCGGCGATCGTATTGTCGTCCAGGCCGTACATCCCGATGGCCCAGTCGGCGTCGCGCACGACGCCGATGATATCGCCGATTTTGCCGGCGATTTTCGTATTGAGGGGGCCCCAGACGATGTTGTCGACGTCGCCGCGCGGCGTGAGCGAGATCAGTTGCAACCGTACATAGGTCTCTTTCGCCTCGGCCTTGACCACGGCCGTCGCGCCATTGGCATACTTCAACTCGATGACGTGCTTGTCGGCATCGAAGCGGGCGGATGTCGGTGCGAGCAGTTTGTCATTGGGCTGCCCGCTTTCGTGCAGACTCATCACCGGCGACGGATGCAGGCCGGGGCAATACTGTTTGCCGGTTTGCCGGGCCGTGATCGAAAGGAGGAAACCCTTGTCATCGAATCCGAATGTGGCGTACTGGGTCGCAAGCGTGTGTGTTGCCGCGGGCGGTTCGGGGCCGATCGGAACGGCCGGGCGATGCGGCGGCGCCGGGTTGCCCACAAAGTCGCGGGCGGGATCAAACTGACCGGGCGGAAATGTCGCATACCGCACTTCCGCAATACATCCACTGAACGACTCATTGTTCGGCGAGGTCGCGCCGATGGAAAAATTCGCATCGCCGCCGCCCAGATTCCGCAGGTCGCAGACGCGCCTGCCGTTCAACCAGCCGCTCACTGCACCCTGTGATTTGACGATGGCCAGATGCGTCCATTCGTTCGTGTAGACGTCGCCGAGGGTCACGACGCCGACGCCACCGACGAGCACCGTCCATTGATTGTCATGCTGAGCGATGAGAAACCCGCGCGCCCCATTGCCGTTGGCGACGACCGTGTGCCAGCCGGGATCATTCTCCTTTGATGCGTTCACCCAGACTTCGACGACGAAGTTGTCGCCGCTCACGAGATTCTTGGCAACGCTGTAGCACTGGTCGGGATTGTCGAACCTGACCGAGGTGTCGGAGATCTGCCGACGGCTCGTCGGCGCATCGGTGATGATTTGCGGCGATCCCTGTCTCTGAAGGTCCGGCGCGTTACCCGCCTGATCATGGAGAACCTGCGGCGAGACAGCATCACCATTGCCCTTGAGGACGTAGTGGGCCTGCTCCTGCAACTGTGCAAAAGCGCGGCTTGCGACGATGATCACGAAAATCGCGGTCCACATTCGATTCATGCTGTTTCCCTTTGGTTCAAAATCGATCGATTCGACGCGGCGTTCGTTGTCGTCGTCGACAATCCTGAGCGCGAACGCGCGGCGGGGGTCCGTGGGGTGGTATTTGGACGTCGTTCGGGAGGGCGATGCGAGGCAGGTAGGGATGAGTCGGATAGTTTACCAGTAGATGCAGCCTTCGAGGCCGTTGATACCGGTGCCGAAGCCGGCGTTCCAACCATCGTGAAGCTTCCACTTGGCGCCAAACGGGTAGGGCAATGTTTGATCGAAGATGTCGGAGAAATCTCCCCATCGAGCAGACCCGTCGTACATGGACGAAGCGGTGCCGGTCCATTGGTTGGCGCCGTCGCGGTGCGGATAGCAGTAGGCCGCCCAGTAGGTGCTTTCGGGCCAGGGTCTGGTCGCGTAGCCCGAATAGGAAAACGATTGGTAGCAGCCGGGGTATGCAAACGAGATGTAGCTGCTGCCGTCGTTGGTGTAGGTGTTCTGCGAATCGGTGGAGATGGCCATGTTGGCGGGGTTGACGGCCTGGCCGATGCGCTTGGGTCGATTGGAAGGGAAGGCGGAGGGCATGTTCATATATCGGCCGCCGGCGGATGCCGCGTCAGCGAACTCCCACATGCCAATGAGCGAGTAGGACACAAACCGCATGGTCGCCGTGCCGTTCCATCCGATCTGCGAGTCGCCATAGCTGACGCGCGCGTGCGAAGGACAGTAGTAGACCTGCGGCTTGCCGCTGACGAGGTCCGAAAGAATTGATCGGCCGTCGGCGAGGATGGAGTTGTTGTAGGAGTACGCGGCGTGCGGGACCCACGATCGAAAGACCGGCATGGCGCCGGCGTTGTCGGAAGCGAAGTCGAGAGCGCCAAGCGCGATCTGCCGCTGATTGCTGAGGCAGACGACCCGCCTTGTCGCCGCGCGCGCCTGACCCATCGCCGGCAGCAGAATCGCCACCAACAGCGCGATGATCGTGATCACCACGAGCAGTTCGATGAGCGTAAAGGCGTTTTTACGCATGGCTGAAACCCATCCGACCTCACGGCGGGTCGGGATACGTCGGGCCGTCTGGGCCCGGTCAAGCGGTCGTGCGGATTCGGCCGCATCACCGCGTGCAGGCGATCCATGATCAATCGCGGCGCTTGCGGCGCATCGCGGCGAACGAAAGCAGGCCCAATCCGGCCGGCAGCGCGCCGGGGGTCGGCACAGTGATAATCTGCTCGTAGCCGATGCCGTCGTAATAGGTGCGCTCGCCGGTGGGCGCGGAGTCGGTCATATGGGCGATGAAGACGCTCAGCGTGCCGCCGGTGACGGTCGCGGTTCCGATTTTGACGCGCCAACCGTCGAAGCTCGTATCGTCGAAGAGTTTCGTCGCATCGGGACTCGCAGAGGAATACTGGACGAGTCCGGAATTGGTCAGGCCGGCCCTGATCTGCCAAAGTGTTGACGAGGTGTTCGGTGTACCGAAGTAGACGTACACATCGTAGTTGCCGTTGATCAGCCCGGTCACGGTCGTACGGAGCTGCGGGGCATTTTCGCCTTCCGGGAGCGTTTCCCAGACGTCGCCCTCACCGAACATGCCGGCGCTGGCGGTGCGATTGAACCAGAGATTGTCATTGGTGGCGTTGGTGGCGCCGACCCAGTCGGTCGTGCTGCCGTTGGAGTCGCGGACGGTGTTGCCGCCGGCGCCGCTGTTGGCATCGACATAGATGATGGCGGCATGGGCCGAAGCAGACATGGCGATGATCAGACACATCGCAACGGCCGTAAAAATGAACTTTTTCATAACGTGATCCTTTTCGTGAAACATCCGCTCAATTCCTCCCGTCGCGGACCATCCACGACGGCTTATAGCCGCCTGACGGCGTTGCTAGCTTGCGTCGTCAGGCAACAGGTGTTGCTTGTGTGAATCAAGGCTCGATCGCGCGATTCTCGGGTCGGTTCAGGTCGTCAATGCGTCGGTAGGCGACGCCGATGTATTGGCTTCGGACGGCGGCGGGCTCGCCGCGCACGTGGACATCGAATCGGGTTGCCGCCGCATCGGTGGTCCCGATCGGCACGACGCTGACCCCCTCGGGAAACGGCGACGCGTCGATGGCCGATCGGCGGCTTCGTGGCTTTACCGCCGGTCCGTTCAGATCGGCGCGCACGGCCCATAGTTCATGGTTAACCGAGGCGGTAACGATGTAGACTTCATAGCGTCCTGGCGAGAGGCCCAAAACGCTGGTAATCAGTTCGGGGGCTTTGACGTTGTCATCGTGAATCAATTCAAAGTCAAAACCCTCGGCGCCGGCACGCTCGGCGAAGTCGGGCCAGAAGGTCGAGACGGATCGCCGGCGCCACAGGCCGTCGTTGGCGTCGAGACTGGTCGAGGACCAGGGGCGGGTCGGATCATCGGCGCGAACGGTATTGCCCGGGAAGCCGTTGATGTCGAACGGCTGCGCTTGAACGAAAGTCAACGTGCGGTCGACCAGCGACATGGAAAATTGAATCGACTGATCCAGCGCCAGCGGCCGATCGGGAGAAACACGAATTGTGGAGCCGGCGATCATGTCCATCGATTCGCCGTCGTCCCGGCGGCTCACGCGGACGCTGCCTTCCATGACACGGATACAGCTGGGTTCGCCGGTTACCGCGCGGACCATGTATCGCGTCCCCAGATCGACCACGCGGGCGCCGTCGGGAAGATCGACGGTGAACCCGTGCGCCTTCTCGGGGACATAGGCCTCGAGCGTGCCTGCGATGAGCTTGCCGTGATTTTCACCGGTCAATTCAAAATGGCAGGGACCGCTCAATTCCACCACGGCGTCGGAAGCGAACAGGATCTGCGCTTTGCCCGACGCGAGTCGGATCGGACCCGATGGCAACGCGCTGCCGAGTTGCGGCGTCTCGCCGTCGAACTTCGCGTCCTGGGTATCGGTCAGCGTCGCAACGCCCGGCATCATGTAAGCATCCGGTTTGGCTATCCGATGATCCGTGGGCGACGGGCGCGCCACAAAATAAAATGCAATCGAGACGGCCGCGATCGCCAGAGCCGCGGCAAATGCGTAGACCTGAGGCGTAAGCCACACGCGATAAACCTTTGCGAGCGTCGCGTGAGGGATGCGCTGCTCATTTTGCTCCGCAGCCTGCGCCGCCGGCTGACAATTCGCCCATCGACGCAGGATCACCGCCTCGGTCATCCACTGGCCATACATCCGGCGCGCCTCGGCCGAATCACGCAGGATCGATTCGAGACCTGTTTGCTCATCGTCCGACAATCGCCCGTGAAATCCGCGCATCAACAGGCCGTCAAACTGATCACGATCGAATGCGGGCCAATTCATGCCGTATCCCCCTGACAAATGCGCTTCTGGATACAGTCATGAAGAAAACGGCGGGTTCGGGAAAGGATCTTGTAAAGCTGATCAACCGGGCGACCGCTGTCCCGGGCGACCTGGTTGACCGCCGCGCCATCCGTGTAGACACGCCGCAGCAGATCACGATTCGAATCAGAGACCGATTTGAGGCATTCCTCCAAGGCGTATGCCCGCCGATCAAATTGCTCGGCCTCCACGGCCAGATCGTCGGCAAGCAGCTTGATCACCTCCGACGCATACTGCGCCCGGGATCGCTTCTTGCTGGAGAAGTGGGCCATGACCTGATAGCGCGCGAGCGTTCGGGCCCATGCACCGAAGTCCGTGCCCGGCTCGTACTTGCCGAATTCCCGCCAAAGCTGAAGCTTGACAATCTGGTCCAGGTCATCCGCGTCCGCGAAGTTCCCGACCAGCCCGAGAATGTAGGCGTAAAGTCCCCGCTCGCAACCGTTAAGCAGCATCACAAACTGCTCCGTGCGATCCGAGGAATCATCTGAATATTCAGCCGTGTTGTTCATCGTCCGTATACAAGAGCGCCGGAACGACGATTCCTGACATCTGGCGAATGTTTTTTTCGATCAGCACGCCGCTGCTGTGCCCGGCGTATCCGCCGCCTTGATTTCCGGGCGCAATCGAATCGTCCGACCGATCATATCATCGACAGCGCCTGGGCTTACGACGTGATGTGATGCCCTCTGCGCACTTATCGCGAGTCCAGCCACCTTGACGCAGTGTGCCAGGCGCCGGGCGTGATGAACTCGTCCGCTTTGAAGGATTCCTTGTTTCAATGCGACATGATACGGCGTGACGCATCTCGATCCCAAAAAGCCACCCGCGGGATTCGAACCCGCGACCTGTGCTTTACGAAAGCACCGCTCTAACCAACTGAGCTAGGGTGGCGACAGGGTGATACTTTATGCATCGCCAAGCGGATTGGCAAACGTGACGATCCGCCCCGCTGCGACGCGAAATTCAGCGCCGAGCGTGCTAAACTCCCGCCCCATGGCGCTACTGGGCATCTCCAATCTGACGCATTCGTACGGCGACCACATCGTGCTCGACGGCGTGAACCTCACGCTCGAACACGGCGAGCACGTCGGCATGGTCGGCGTCAACGGATGCGGCAAGAGCACGCTACTGAAGATCATCGCCGGTTACGGCAATCTCAAGGCCGACGCCGGGCAGGTTCAGCTTCTGCGCGGCGCGCGGGCCGGCTACCTGACGCAGGACCCCCAGCTCGATCCCAACCGCACGCTGCGCGCCGAAGCCGGGGCGGCTTTTGCGAAGCTGCATCAGCTTCACGAGCAGATGGACGAGTTGACGCATCAGATGGCGGAGGCGGAGGGCGATGCGCTGGAGGCGCTGCTCAAAAAGTACGAACAGGTGCAGCACAAGATGGAGGCGGCGGGCGGGTATGCCGTGGATCATCGCATCGACGCCACGCTGCACGGTCTGGGTCTGGGCGACGAGATATTCAACGTCAAAGTCGGCGCGCTCTCCGGCGGGCAGCGCGGGCGGCTGGCGCTGGCGAAGCTGCTATTGACCGACCCGGACCTGTTGCTGCTCGACGAGCCGACCAATCACCTGGACATCGAAGCGCGGCGGTGGCTTGAGCAATACCTTTCAAGCTACAACGGCGCGGTGATCGTGATCAGTCACGATCGATGGCTCTTGGACCGGGTGGCGTCGAAGATTTACGAACTGGATCGCGGGCGGCTTGAGGAATACCCGGGCAATTATCAGAAATATCGCGTGCTGCGGCGCGAGCGGCTCGAATTCCGCTGGCGGGAATATGAGAAACAGCAGGAGCGCATCAATCGCGAGCAGGCGTTCATCGACCGCTATCGGGCCGGTCAGCGGGCCCGGCAGGCCAGCGGGCGTGAGAAGCGATTGGAGCGCTTCAAGCGCGATGAAACGGTCGAGCGGCCGATCACGTTGGAGACGATGAACCTGCGCCTTTCGAGCAACAGCCGGGCGAGCGATGTGGTCATCGTCGCGGAGAACATCAGCAAGGGCTACGACAACAAGCCGCTGTTCGACGGGCTTTCCGTCAGCATCAAGCGCGGCGACTGCATCGGGATCATCGGGCCCAACGGCGCGGGCAAGACCACGCTGATCAATACGTTGCTGGGGCACCTGGAGCCCGATGACGGCAAGTGTCGGGTCGGGGCGCAGGTCGATGTGGGCTACTACCGCCAGACGCACGATCATCTGGACCTGCGGGAAACCGTGGTGGAATATCTGCGTCGTGTGACCAGCAGCGAACAGGAAGCGCGCGGGCTGGCCGGTGCGTTTTTGTTCGCGGGTACGGCCCAGGACAAGCCGCTCAATGTGCTCAGCGGCGGCGAACGGTCGCGCGCGGTGCTGGCGAGTCTCGTCGCCGGTGGTCACAACCTGCTCGTGCTCGACGAGCCGACGAACCATCTGGACATCCCTTCCGCGGAGCGACTCGAAGAAGCCCTGCGCGTCTACGCCCAGCCGCCCAAGAGCTATGGCACGACCAGCGAAGGCGGCGGCACCGTCATGCTCATCACGCACGACCGCATGCTGCTCGACAACCTCGTCAATCAACTTCTGATCTTCGATGGTCAGGGCAACGTGCGGCAGTTCTACGGCACGTACAGCGAATATCTGGCCACGCTCGATCCGTCCGCCGCCCAAACGCCCGCCCCCCCGCCGCCCAAACCGGAACCCAGGCCCGAGCGCAAGCCCGACCCGAAGCCCCCCGCGACAAAAGCCAAAGGCCCGCACTCGGCTCTGAGCGATGCGAAGCTCGAAGCGAAGATGAGCACGCTCGATCAGCAGCGCACCGACATCGACGCGCAGCTCGCAGACCCGAACATCTATCGCGACGGCCAGAAGGTGCGCGAGCTTCAGCAACAGCGCGAGAAGATTATCGACGAGCTTTCGAGTCTGGAAGAAGAGTGGCTGCGCCGGTCCGAGTGATCGACTGCCTGCATTACTTACCATCGACGCGGAAGAACCCCAGTTCGTTCTTGCACCAATAGCAGATTTTGTCATCGGACCCCGGCGGCGGCATGAACATCTCGCCGCACTTGTCGCATTTGATCATGTGCATCATGCCCCGCGATGTCCGCACCGGCCCCGTCGCCACGGGCTGGGGCGCATCGGCCGGCGGCGCGACCGCGACCGGCGGTTCCTCCCGCGGCTCGGCGACGGCCACAGGCGGTTCCTTCGGCGCCTCCGGCTGCGTTCTGGGCGGCGCGTCGGCGGGCGGATTCGCGACGGCGACCTTGGCGCCGCCCGCCGGCTCGGGCAAAGCCGCATCACCGTGCTTGATGTAGTCGGCGATGAAATCGTTGAATTCCGATCGGCCTTCGTCGATGCGCTTGAGCAGCGGCTGATTCTCATCGACGAACTGGGCGAGCATCTTGCGCGCTTCTTCGCTCGGGTGCGTCTTGGCGTAACGATCCGCCGTGCCGATCACCGCGCGGGCGGCGCCGTACGCCTCGGCGTAGTCGCGCTTGACCTGATTGAGCTGCGTCGTGAACTGCGGTTTGCTCATCGCCTCCGTCTGCCGCGCCGCCACCGCGTCGAGCCAGCGTTGCTGGGCGATCTGCACTTTCACATCGGCGAACTCCGCGCCGTTTTTGAGGAACTTGCTCCGATCCCGCGACCAGGCCGTGTTGAACAAAAACGCCAGCCGCTCCAGGCATTCGACCTTGCGCGACGGGTCGATCTTGCGGATGATCAACAGTCCCTTCGCCGCATAGTAGTACCCCTGCGGGCAGTCGCGATTGCCCCATTGATACGCCGCATCAGCGAGCATGAGCTTCATCGGCTTGTCGCGCTCGCGATCGGCCGCCTCGTAGAGATCCTTCGCCAGCGCGATACGTCCCTCGGTGTCCTTGGCGGTCTGCTCGCGGGCGCCCCACTGCTGGTTGTACCGGGCCTGAAGGTCCGCATCGGGCGCGTCGGCCGCGAATGCGATCAGCGATGCGACGAACAGGAGCGTCAACGTGAGCGTGCGCGTGATCGGATTCATGAGCGCCCCCTTTCAAAAAAGTGCATGCTCAAAGTATAGCCGCCGCTCGAACTTTCGCCGGAAATATCGTGCGTTTGGCAACCTCCGTCGAATGTGCTAAAAAACCGCCATGAGCAAGACGTATCGCGTGGCAATCATCGGTGTCGGCGCCATCGGCCAGCTTCACGCAAAGGCCATCGGTGACTTGGACAATGTCGAGCTGGTCGGCGGGTTTCACACGATCGAGGCCGCCGCTCAGACTTTCGCCGCGGCGAACCGCTGCAAGGGTTACACCAACTACGAGCAGATGATCGACGAACTGAAGCCCGACTTCGTCACGATCTGCACGCCCAGCGGGGCGCACATGGAGCCGGCGCTGGCGGCGATCGAGCGCGGGGTGCATGTGCTTTGCGAAAAGCCCCTGGAGATCACGCTGCCGCGCATCGACCAGATGATCAGCGCGGCGAAAAAGGCGGGCGTCACGCTCGGCGGCATCTTCCCGCAGCGCTACAACGGCGTGATGCGGACGATCCAGCAAGCCGCCGCCGCGGGTCGCTTCGGTTCGCTGGCGACGATCAATGCATATGTGCCCTGGTGGCGCGACGATGCGTATTACGGACCGGGCAAATGGCAAGGGACGCTTAAGTTCGACGGCGGCGGCGCCCTGATGAACCAATCGATCCACAGCGTCGACCTCGTGCAATGGATCGCCGGCGCGGCGCTGGGGCTCGAAGCCGATGTCAATCCCGTCGAGCAGATCTTCGCTTACACCGCCGTCCGGGCCCATGATCCCAAACGCCTCGAAGTCGAAGATACGTGCATCGTCGCCCTGCGCTTCCGCGGCGGGGCGCTGGGGCAGATGCTCGCCACGACGAGTCTCTTCCCCGGTTCGTTCAAGCGTTTCCTCATCGGCGGACGCGACGGTACGGCCGAGGTCCTTGAAGATGAACTGACCAAGTTCGTCTTCCGCGCCGAAGACGCTCACGACGCCAAGGCCCTGGAACGCTTCGGCAAGGCGACGAGCCACGGCGGCGGCGCGGCCGACCCGATGTCCATCGACTACGGCCTGCACACCGCCAACATCCGCGATTTCGTCGCCGCGCTTGACGCCGGGCACGCCCCCGCCATCGACGGCCCCGAAGCCCGCAAATCCATCGCCATCATCTCCGCCGTCTACGAATCCGCAAAAACCGGCAAACCCGTCGACGTGACATGACCCGGTTGGACGGGCGGCGCACGAGCGGGGAAGGTCAGCGGTTTTTCGTCGCGGCGGCGCGCCCTCGTTTACGGGTCAAATTCGCGGATTTTCACCGCTATTTCGCAACATCCAGAGCGCACACGCCGGCCCGTGCGCGCCGGCGTGGACACGAACGTCGCATCGGTGCGCCCAAAATAACGACTTACCATTATCTGTGCCCGCCCCGTGCGCGGTTTTGCCATTCCGGTGCGCGAATTGCGACGGCGTCGTGCGCCGATGCGGTGGCCGCCTGTACCGCTTTGGCCGGCGGCGCCGCACTGAAGTGGTACCGCAGCCGCCGCATCAGCGATGCGCCCGCGTAGTGTTGTTTCGCGCAAGATCAGGCGGCGGCGGCGGGTAAGTCAGTTCTGGGCGAACGCCGTTTGTAGCACGCCGTTTGTATACGACTCATGGAGCGACATCGGATGGACGCTCCATGAAGGACCGCGCAGCGTGGCTGCGCGGTTATGGTGTTTGGTCGGATCGGTCGGATCACAACTTGTTGTTCATTCTCTTGAGGAGACGTCATGAGACACGTCACAACCAGCGGTGTCGCATTGGGGTCGATGATCGGACTTCTGGCGATCGCTGCGCCGACGGCGCGGGCGGCGAACATGTTCCTGCCCGGCGTTTCGTCCGCAACGATCACCCATCTGCCGAGCACCGCCGCGCCGGGACTTGGATCGCCGACCTTCCCGGCAACGACGACGATCGGCGCGGTGCCCACCTCCAGCACGCCCCCGATCGTGCACAGCACCACCTTCACCAGCGGCGGCTCGACCACGACCGGCTCCGGCGGCGCCGCGCAGTTCAACACCTTCCCGAGCACGACCGGCTACGGCAATGTCAGCTTCGCCTACGGCACCGGCGTCGGGCAGACGGATGCCTCCGGCGTCTTCGGCGCGGGGGCGAGCACGCTGACGGTCGCCGTCGATATGTCCTGGGACATCAGCGCCGGATGGAGCGGGCCGCGCACGGCGTATGAACTCATGTCCGTCGCGCTCAAGACCACCGGAGCGGGCGATATCGCCTCCGTCACGGGGGACTTTTCGTTCCATGTCGACCTCAACGCCATCGGCTCGCCGGGCGATGACATCCTCAAATCCGTGCATGTCGATAAGACGGTCACGGGCGGCGCCACGCTGTCGACGACGCTGTTCGCCTCGACGCTGCTGACCACCAACCCGATTGCCGCGGCGGGCGCCGGCGAGAAGCACATCTTCCGCATCACCGGCATGTGGGTCTTCTCCGCCCTGGACCCGTCGGGCGATGTGAGCGTCGAACTGGCGGACCTGAGCAACGCGGCGAACTTCGGCGAGCACCTTTCCAACCTTCAGCAGATCGACCCGAACCTGCTGACGCTGTTGGACAACGATCAGCTTCATAGCCACGGCGGCGGGACGTACGAGACGCCGCTGGCGCTGATCGTGCCCGAACCGGGGACGGTCGGGTTGCTGGGGGTGGGACTGATGGGACTCTTAACGTCTCGAAAAAAATGCTTTTCAAAGGGTTGACCGGGATTTACAATGATGGGGCCGCTGGCGTATGCGGCGGCGAAGCGTCGCAGTTTCATTGGGAAGCGGCGACGGGGTGAAACATGAAACCGTCATGAACGGCGAATCACGAATTCGCTGCCAATGACATGTTGGTGGGGTCAGATTCATGATGACGGGACGCGTCTGTAAGGTCGTGTGCGCGGCGGCGGTATGCGGTTTGAGCGTCGGCGAAGCGCGGGCGGTCAACGGGTTCCTGTCGGCGGTATCGTCGGTCACGATCACGCACACGCCGAGCATCACCAATCTGTCGCTTCAGGATGCGGACCTGACGCCGACATTCCCGTCGACGACATTGATTTCAAGCGTCACTTCGACGAACAACCCGGGCACCGACCACAGTTCGACGTTCATCGCCGGCGCTTCGCGTAGCGACGGACTGGGCGGTGCGGCACAGTTCAATACCTTCCCGAGTACGAGCGGATACGCCAACGTCGCCTTCGCAGCGCTTTCGGGCGTGTCCCAGACGGACGGGTCGAACATCTTCGGCAGCGGGACAAGCAAGTTGGTGATGAGCGTGGACCTGTCGTGGGACATCAGCGCCGGATGGAGCGGACCGCGTACGGCGTATGAACTGATGACGGTGAGTCTGATGACGGCGGGCGCGGGCGATCTGGCCAGCGCGATCGGCGACTTCACCTTCCATGTCGACCTCAACGCCGTCGGCTCGCCCGGCGACGACATCACCAAATCCGTGCATATCGGACAGACCGTTGTGAACGGCGCGGACCTGAAAACGACGCTCTTCGGCTCGACGCTGCTGACGACGGCGCCGATCACCGCGGCGGCGGCGGGCGAAAAGCATATCTTCCGCATCACCGGCTCGTGGACGTTCCTGGCGCGCGATCCGTCGGGGCAGGCAAGCGTTGAACTGCCCAGTCTCGACGTTCAGTCCGATTTCCTCGCACGGCTGGACACGCTTAATAGCATCGATCCGATGATTCTCCAGTTGCTCGATGGTTCGCAGCAGTTCGCCCAGGGCGGCGGCACGTTCGAGGGCGTTCTGAGCAACGTGCCCGAGCCGGGGTCCGCGGCGGTGTTGCTGCTAACCCTGGGCGGCGCGGCGATGCGGCGCGGCAAGGGCCGGGGACATTCGCGGCGGGCCTGATCCGCTTCGCATGCGACGGATGGATTTCGACAATGCGATGAGGCCTGCCGGGCGCGCTTCGTTGTGAAGCGGGCCGGCGGGTGAGTCAGGGCTTCCGTGCCGTTGGGCGGGGATGGGCCCGGGCGGCATGGGCATTAGAGTCAGGGGTGATGCCATGTTGCGTTTCGCTCTTTGCACAAGCGTTTGTGCCCTTGCGGTCGCGTTTATCCATGAAGCCGCGCTGGGCGCCAACGGGTTCCTGCCGGCCGTGTCCACCGCCACGGTCACGCACACGCCGGACATTCTCAATCTGGCGCTTCAGGACGCGGACGGGTCGCCGACGTTTCCCAAAACGACGAACATCCTGTCCGTATTGACCAATTCCAAGCCCCCGCTCGACCTCACCTCGACGTTCACGGACGGCGCTTCGGTGTCGGTGGGCAAGGCGGGCGTGGCGCAGTTCAACACGTTTCCGAGCACGAACGGCTACGCCACCGCGACTTTCGCCGCCGGCATCGGCGTCAGTCAGACCGACGGGTCGAGCAAGTTCGCGGGGGCCAGCACGATGAAACTCTCGGTCGATCTGTCGTGGGACATCAGCGATGGGTGGACCGGGCCGCGCATCGTGTATGAACTATTGGGCGTGGCGCTCAAGACCAGCGCGGCGGGCGACGTCGCCTCCGTCACCGGCGATTTCACCTTCCACATTGACCTCAACTCCGTGGGCTCGCCGGGCGACGACATGGTCAAGAGCGTGCACCTGGAGGACATGGTCAAGGACGGCGCGTCCAAGAACTCGACGCTCTACGCCTCGACGCTTCTGACGACCAAGCCGATCACCAAGGCGACGGCGGGCGAGAAGCACATTTTCCGCATCACCGGCGACTGGGTGTTCTCGGCGCTGGACCCGGTGGGCGGCGCAAGCTGCGATTCGCTCGACTTCGACGGGCCGGACGGCGACATGCTCTTTCAGGACTTCATCAGCCAGCTGACGATGATGGACCCCGAATTCGTGATGAGCTTCACGGACATCAATGACCTGCGCATGGGCGGCGGCGGCGCGGTGCGGATGATCCCCGCGCCCAAGAGCGCCGGCATGCTCGCGCTGATCGGCGCGCTGTGCTTCGTCGCTCATCGCCCGCCGCATCAGAAAGCGCACGCCTGATCGGCACGCTCACTTGGGCGCGGTGTAGGTCGTCGTCTCGCTCGACTGGAACGCGTTGTCCAGAACGCCCGAAAGCGGCACGTCCACATCCGTCGGCAGGGCCGGCCCGCCGTTGACCGCCTGAATCGGCTGTAGGACGTAGAACGTCGTGATGCCCGGCGCGACGCTCGGGTCCAGCGACACAGTGATCGTGTACACGCCCGGCAAAAACGGCAGCGCGACATTATTGAACGTCCCGCCGTACGTGACGGTTTCCTGACCCTGCCCGCTCATTTCGACGCCGTCGCCGCTGTGGAACCCGCGGCCGTCGGCGGTGGTGAGCATCGTCGGGCTCAGCGTCTTGCCCGTCGGATCGGTGACTGACAGATCGACGTTGGTGCCGTCGAACCCGCTGAAGAAGAACAGATCGAAGATGAGGATGTTTTCGGGCGCCTCGCTGAACGCGCCGGAGGCGAAAGTGGACAAGCCCTGCCCGGTGTGAAGCAGATCGCGCAGATCATCACCGCCGACGTCGGGAAGTTGTTCGGTTCGGAGGGCCTCGGCGAGCGTGCGGCCGGCGAAGGCGCTCTTGGCGTCGACCGAAGCGTCGGCGCGAGCGGCGAAGGCGGGGTTGGGCCGGCCGGGCGACACGCGTCCGTTCACGCCATTGCCGCCGAACGCCACGGCCTGCCGCTGCAACCGATTGATGTACTCAAGATGCCCTTCACCGTAGGCGAAGCTGGTGAACCCGTCATGCTGATACACGACGTCGGACCCGCGAATCGCAAGCGAGGCGGCGGGGCTGTGAATGACCGACTCGTGCTCGACGCCGCCGGTTTCGAGGCGCAGTTGCGTGCGGCCGTAGCGGAGGCCCAGGTCGGTGAGAATCTTGCCGTTGGACTTGATCGCCTGAAGCAGCGTGATCGTGCCGAGGCGATCGAGGGTGATCGTCTGATCGGGCGGAATCGCCAGCACGACCGCGCTGCGCGGCCCGGTGCGGAACTCGGCGCCGACGCCGAACACCTGTCCCTCCTTCACAAACGCCCATGGATTGTCCGCGCCTTCGCGCACCTGCACGAAGCCCTTGACCGCCGTCACCGTCGCCTTCAGTTCCTGCACGGCCGCATCCGGCAGCCCCCCCGCCGCCGGCTCGCCGGGCTTGGCGCCCTCCGCCGGTTTTTCACCATTTTCCGCGGGTTTCTCGGCGGGTTTCGCGTTCGCATCCGCCGCCGGTTTCTCGGGCGCGGCCTCGGCCTTCGGGGCCTCGGCCGGTTTCTCCGCCGGCTTGTCCTCCGCATAGGCGAGCCCCACGCTCAGCAGGCACGCCAGCGCGACATGGATCATGCGCCTCTTCATCAGCGTGCCTCCTTCGCCTGCGCCAGCGCCGACACCGGTCGATCCGCCAGCTCGTTGGGGTCCACTTCCGCCACCTTGAAAAGCCCCGGTCGCTTATCACGCACAAAGTCGTCGATGCGGCCGATGAGCGCGACGTACTGCGATCCGCTGAAGGCCTGAAACGGGCTGCTCTGCGGGTAGAGTCCTTTGACCTGAAGCTCGCGCACGGCGTAGCGCGGCGTCGCGCCCAGCACGCGCATCGTCAATCCCCCGTCGATCTGCAATGCCCGCACGACGACCACCGCGATGTCGCCGCGCTGCGCCGCTTCGTTGCCCGGCTCGCTGAACGAGCCGTCGAGCCAGCCGCGCTCCTTGAGCGTCGCCACACGCTTGTCATAATCGCCCGCCGGGTCTTCGCCGTCGGTGAAAAGCAGAAGCGCGTGAAACGCATCGTCATAGCTCGTCACCTCGCGCTCCTCCAGCGAATGCCAGAAGTCCATGGCGACGGCGGGGTCGTTGCCGCCGAGCGTGGCGGTGAGGGAGGAATCGACGTGCGCGGTCTGACATCCGCCGATCAGGGCGATGATCGAGATCGCCGCGAGCGTGCGGATGTGTCGCCGCAACCGGGCTGCGGGAGGGGTAAGTTCAGAACGCATAGGTGAATCCCGTAAAGAGGAAGTGCCGGGCGTCGTGATCGGCGGTGATCGCCGTGCCCGGGAAGAACACGCCGTAGCGCAGGGCGAGGCCCACGTCGGACGTCACCTGCCAGTTGACGAACAGGTCGATGCCGGTGCCCAGATAATGCGAATCGCTGGTCGGTTCGTTGATCGGGGCATTGTCGTTGAGCTTCGAGTAGCAGAACAGGTTGGCACCAAGCTGAAGGCGCTCGAACCAGGGGCGCTGCGAAATGGGCATGGTGGAGACGCCGACGCGGGCCATGACAAGATTCGACACCTGCGGGGCAAAGGCGAGGCCGGTGTAGGTCAGTCCGAGCCCGTTGAACGCCCGGTCGTTGGTTCCGCCGGCGTTTCCGCCGAAGGTGTTTGATGTGGAGAGCCGATCCGAGTCACCGCTGGCGGCGACGAGGGCGAATGTCGCGCGCGTGCGGTTGGCATCGTGGAACAGATAGTCGATCTGCGAAGACACGGCGTAGGCCGAGATGTCCTCGCGCGTCTGGACGGCGGGCGTGGCGACAAAGGGCGGGCCCGCGCCGCTGAGGGTGAAGCTGTTGCTCAGACTCTCGCCGCCTTCGTAGACGGCCTCGATCGAATAGGCGAGCTGATCGGTGAGATTGCCCTGCCCGCCGACGCCGATGTAGTAGCTGTCGTATTCGAAGTGCGTCGGCAGGAGCGGGACGGCGATGCCGAGTCGCCGCTGCGCCCGCAGGGGGTCTGCGTCGAAGTTGTCGCTGTTGTGATCGTGCTGGTAGAGGCCATAGACGTAGACGGTGTGCTTCGCGACGGGATGCCAGTCGATTTTTCCGCCGAAGTAGGCCCGGCGCGTGTCGTCCTCGAAGCTCGGGCGCGAGCCGTCGAAGTCGAGGGTTTCGGGGACGGTGGTGGCGGCGAGGCCGGTGACGATCAGGTCGCCGAAGGATGCTTCGGCGAGGATGCCGTCCAGTTCATGATCCAACGCGAGCCCGCTGGCCCAGTGCACAAGCTGACGTCCGCCGGTGAGGACGAGTCCGAATTCGGAGGCCTCGCCTTCGTAGGCCGCCAGATATTGCCGCAGGTCAAAGCGGTAGAAGGCGCGCGTCAGGTGCGGGCCGACCCAGTCGTCGCCCTTGCCGTCGAAGCTGTCGCCGGCGTTGAAGTCTTCGTAGCGAACGTCGCCGCGGATGAAGAATTCGTGGACGTTGTCGAAATTCAGGTGCGCGTAGCCGGAGACTTCGGTCTGGCGAAGCAGATGCGTGCGCTGAGCGGTGTCGTCGATGGAGAAGAAGTTGAAGGCCGCATACCCGCCGTAGTCGAACAAAGCGCGCTGCTCAGCGGGGATGGCGGTGTCGACGCGGAGGAGCTGCTCGCGCTGAAGCTGCTCCATCTGCCGCTCGAAGCGATCGACGCTGCTCTGCCCCCAGGTCGGCGAACACACCGCCGCCGCCGCGACGACCCCTACCAGGAACGCGACCCTGTGCATGATTCACCCGCTGATTCGATTTTCAGAAACACCCACCACACGACACGGCCCGAACCGATCGACCGTCACAACCTATCCGATCATAGCCCCCGCTTCGCCCCCGCACAACTCAATCGCACCCATCGCCTCGGGCTGACTTGACATGTAAGTGTATGCTTACCTATATTGCCCCCATGATCTCGACCAGCGTCGATAAATCCGATGTCTTTCATGCGATCAGCCATCCCGCCCGGCGGCGGATGCTCGATCTGCTCGCCGGGTCCGAACACGCCGTGAATGTCATTGCCGCCCATTTTCAGATGAGCCGCCCCGCCGTGTCGCAGCATCTTCGCGTGCTGCTGGATTCGGGGCTCGTCGCCGAGCAGCGGCACGGACGCGAGCGCCGCTACCGTCTCGTGCCCGAGCGGCTGGAACCCGTGCGCGAATGGATCGCTCTGTATGAGCGGTTCTGGGACGACCGTCTGTCGCGTCTGCAGAAGACGCTCGCCAAACGGAGCAAGGCGTGAGCGACAATGCGATTCGACGCGAACTGATCGTCCCCCAATCGCGCGAGCAGGTTTGGGAGGCGATCACGGACCGCGAAGTTCTCGCGGAGTGGATGTTCCCCAATGACTTTGAGCCGCGCGTCGGGCATCGTTTCGCCTTTCATGTGCCGGGCAATCCGCAGGCGAAGTTCGACGGCCTCGTCGTCGAATGCCAGGTGCTCGAATGCGAAGCACCGAGCCGATTGGTGTTCTCATGGTCCGCGGGCGGGCCGGTGGTCGATACACGCGTGAGCTTCGAACTTGTGTCCGACGGCGAAGGGACGCGCATCCGTTTCGAACACACCGGTTTCGATCTGGCGCATCCTTGGGGCGAGCAGGCATTCAAGGGTGCCGGCTACGGATGGGCGAAGATGCTCAAACAACTCGCCGCCGTGCTGGCCGATGCGGGCAGCGGAACAAACTGAGCGCCACGCGAGCGCAACATCATCATCCCTGTGAGGTCAACTTCATGATCAGCAAAACCGTTCAGCGTTCGATTTTCCGATGGATTCATCTGATCGTCGCCATCCCGATCCTCGGCTGCATCTATGAGCCGGCCTCGGAAGTCGAGCAGTACGTTGACGGCGCACGGTTTCTCTTCGTCCCGATCATGCTCTTCACCGGCTACACCATGTATGCCGGCATGTTCTTCGCCATCCTCTGCGTGGCGGCATGGCTCGGCGCAATCTACCTGGGCGGCTTCGGCCCCGCCCTGCTCAGCCAGGTCCTCCTGCTCATCGGCAGACGCCTCTGGCTCCTCCTCCGCGCCCGGCGGGCGAAGTGATCGACTCACAACTTCGGCAGCGTCGCTGCGATGTGTTTGGGTAGTTGCGTGTCCGGATCAACGTCGCCGACCCATCCGTCGCCGTAGACGGATTCGACCACGCTGATGACGCCCATGATGTGACGGTTGAATTCGTAGAGTTCCTCGGCGGGGACCCACAATTCCTGGCACGCACGCCCGCCGACGTCCTGAATCGGATAGCGTGCGGCAAAACCATCCTCGACTTCGAAGCTCGTGACGAAGCCGACGTGCCCGGCCTCCGATTCCTTTGAGTTCCACGTCGTGCAGATCAGCCGGGCGTACTCGTGCGTGATGACGGGATAGAAGATCGGCTGCCACGAAAGCCGCGGCGGAAACGCCCGCCAGCTCGACGAAGCGATTAATTCCAATTCCTTAAGACCCACCGGACGAAACAGAATCATTTGGAAGATTCCTTGAGGATACGATCCATCATACCCCGCTGCGCCGCCGGACCGATGCACCACGTCACCAGTTCATAGCGGCTCCTGCGAGCAACCAGATCAACGCCGCCACCGCATGCACTGCCCAACGCCCATTCGGCCAACGGCGCGTCATGAGGATGGCAAA
Source organism: Planctomycetota bacterium (assembly GCA_016125255.1). NCBI lineage: Bacteria > Pseudomonadati > Planctomycetota > Planctomycetota bacterium. Next base: position 183,845 of record WGMD01000022.1, read on the forward strand.
TACCACATAGATAAGCGCTCCGAGGAAAGGCCGGATCACCCGCGGCACATACGCTCGGACCACGACAAGAAGCCAACCCGCGCCGTCGGTGGGGACTTCCATGAAGGCATCGACGAAGCATTCGCCGATCGCACGTCGATAGTCCGGCGCATCGTTGGGTTGGTCGATATAGCGAACCAGCGTCCAGCCCAAGAGCATTGCTGCCACGACGAAAATATAAGGAGCCGCAAGGTGCAGCCGAGTCACGGCTCGATCCGGAGACGACGAACCGATTGACGACATGATTCAACCATATGCCGGACACTGGCGATCAAACAATGGGAAACCGGCGAGTGGCAATGTCTCGATTAGACGGGTTTGATTCGAAATGTCGGCTCGGCACCGTTCAATAGAACGAGTGCGCGGGCGTATCGATTTATCCCCCCCCCCCAATTTACGACGCTTTCGTATGAAATGCCTTTCAAGGGAGATGGATGAAATTTTTTGACCGGCACGGGCGGCGCTCTTCCATTAGGGTTTGATGATGACTACAATGCGGTCAGGGAAACCGGACGCATTTTTACCGTTCGGTATGCATGATTCGGGTTGATGGGGCAATGGTTGCCTCGTCGTCGCCGATTTAGAGGGTACCGAAAGGTCCGTTCGACTGACGGTTTTTTGAATTCGTACAACAGGGTACGTCAAAAACAGTGATGGGTAGTCGAGGCGGCCGGTCGGGCTTCTCGCAGTGAGGCGATTCATCAATCCTGTTGGGCTACAGGAGGTCTTTCATGCCCAGAGGGCAAGTCAAGTGGTTTGACCCGAAGAAGGGTTACGGGTTTCTTGTCGGGCCGGAAGGCCAGGACGTGTTCGTTCATTATTCGCAGATCCAATCGGAGGGCTTCCGCGCTCTGAAGGACGGCGAATGGGTCGATTACGAACTGGTGCAGGGCGACAAGGGTTTTCAGGCCCGGGACGTGAAGCAGCCGAGCGACGGGGCGACGCCGCCGCGTTCCTCGGCACCGGTGGACAAGCCGGCTTCCGCCCGCAGCGCCGCCCCCCCGCCGGTCAGCGGCGGGTATCAGGGCGCGGACGACTGAGGCGTGTCCGCCCGTGGCTCGTGCGGGTCGATGTGTGCGGATGTGATTCGTGGTGTGTGCATCTGTTGCGCCCGTCGCGGACGTGTTCCGTCCCTTATTCCATTACAATCTGACGCCAACCGCAAAGGGCGCCCGCATGCAATGGTTCGCCTTGGGCTTCGGGTGCGGCGTGCTGGCCACGCTGCCGCTGATCATCTACGCTTCGCGACGCACCGCACGGCGCGTCCGCAAGCTGGAGCAGCGCGCCCGCAGTGCCGAGCGCCTCGCCGAACTGGGCACGCTTACCGGCGGCCTCGCCCATGAAATCAAAAACCCCCTCTCCACGATCGGCCTGAACCTCCAGCTCCTCGGCGAATCCGTCCGCGACGCCGACCTGCCCGCCCCGCTGGGCCCCCGCCTCAATAAGCGCATCCAAGCCCTCGCCGATGAAACCCATCGCCTCAAGGGCATTCTCGAAGACTTCCTCGCCTTCGCCGGTCGCATGCGACTCGACCCCCAGCCCGTCGAAGTCAACAAGCTCGTCGAACAGCTCGTCGACTTCTACCTCGCGCAGGCCCAGGCGTCGGGTGTGCAGCTTCGCACACAGCTCGACCCCGAAGCCGGGACCGTCCCGCTGGACCCGACGCTCTTCAAGCAGGCGCTTTTGAACCTGCTCATCAACGCCACGCAGGCGATGGTCGAAGCCCGCTACTCCGACAAACCGCACGGCGGGGCGAGCGATCTGATCCTCCGCACCGAGCGCACGCGCGACGGTGTGGCGGTCCATGTCATCGACACCGGCCCCGGCATCGACGCCGACACGCAGGCCAAAATCTTCCACCCCTACTTCTCCACCAAAAAAGGCGGCACCGGCCTCGGACTCCCCACCGCCCGACGCATCATCGAAGAACACGCCGGCCACCTCACCGTCCACTCCGACCCCGGCCAGGGCAGCGACTTCACCCTCCACATCCCCCGCGATCCCCCCGCCCCCGTTTAGCGAGCGGGCTTGCCCGCTGGTAGCGTCCGACGGATGGGGGGATTGGTTTAACTGGTTAACCCTCCCCCCGCCGATACACTTGAATATGGACGCTGTGCAAACCGTATATCACGAACTGGAGCTCACGCACGATCCGGACAACATTTACCATCAGGTCATCGGGGCTGTGCTGACGACGGCCCATCGCATGGACCTGCCGCGCAAGCTTCAGTTGATTCTCGCGCAGCCCAAGAACGAACTGATGGTGCACTTCCCCGTCCGCATGGACGATGGCCACGTCCGACTTTTCAAGGGCTACCGCGTGCAGCACAACAATGTGCTGGGCCCCTACAAGGGCGGCATCCGGTATCACGCCGACGTCGCGCTCGATCACGTCAAAGCCCTCGCGGCGATCATGACCATGAAATGCGCCCTGGTGCATCTGCCCTTCGGCGGGGCGAAGGGCGCCCTGCGCGTCGATCCGCACACGCTCTCGCCCAACGAGCTCGAGCACGTCACGCGCCGATTCACCAGCGCCCTCGGCTCCAACATCGGGCCCGACTACGACATTCCCGCGCCCGATGTCGGCACCAATGCGCAGATCATGGCGTGGATGGCTGACACGTACATGAACCTCACCGAGCCGCATCATCGCCGCTCCGGCCTCGCCGTCGTCACCGGCAAGCCCTACGAATTCGGCGGTTCCGCCGGCCGCGAAAAAGCCACCGGGCAGGGCCTCGTCTACGTCCTCGATGAAATGCTCCCCGACATGGGCTACACCGATCTGTCTAAACTCACCTTCAGTCTCGTCGGCTACGGGAACGTCGGTTCGTGGACCGGCCGGCTCCTCGCCGAACGCGACTGCAAGCTCAAGGCCGTCCTCGACCACACCGGCGCCATCCGCCGCGACGACGGCATCGACGCCCGCGCCCTCGCCCAATACGTCGCCGAACATGGCGGCGTGGCGGGATTCCCGAACGCCGAGGCCGTGAGCCCCGATGATTTTTACACGACGAGCGTCGATCTGTTCATCCCCGCCGCGCTCGAGCAGATGATCACCCCCGATGTCGCCCGCAAGCTTCAGTGCAAGGTGCTTGTCGAAGCCGCCAACGCCCCGACGACGCCGCAAGCCGAACGCGTCCTCATCGACCGCGGCATCGAACTGCTCCCCGCCATCCTCTGCAACGCCGGCGGCGTCACCGTCAGCTACTTCGAATGGAACCAGAATCGCCAAAGCGAATCATGGGACGCCGACACCATCGACGAAATGCTCCGCCGTCACATGACCCTCGCTGCCCGCCGCGTCAAACTCGCCGCCCAGACCTACCAGTGCGACATGCGCATCGCCGCCTACGCCGCCGCCTTAAGCTACATCGCCAAAGTCTACAACTACCGCGGCATCTTCCCCTGACCCCGCCCCCCGGTTCACGACGCCGCTCGCCGGGCAGCACTCCCCCGTCCACACCCCGCGCCTTGCACCCCCCCCCCCC